>JAZDFP010000259.1:0-4973 GCA_043807745.1 Planctomycetota bacterium | reverse complement strand
TCCATCAGTCTGATAACCCTCCTTTTTGGCCTCATTGTCAAGATAGTTGGTGACAATATTTTCTATCGGGAAAATCGGTTCTTTGTTTAATATCCGTTCATCCACAATCTTTATGTATTTCTTACATTGTTCACAAACATTGACCCGATATGTCTTATTGTTATCAGTGTAAAAATAACCCAGGGTATTCTGATTGGTATTATCACAGAAAGGGCAGGTCACTCTCGGGAAACGCCAGTTTGTTCTGCATAACGGACAGTGGAGAAGGAGTTTACCGTCATTTTTGGCTAATTTCCCCATTACCGGTATAGTTCCGCAGACCGGGCAGATACCTTTCAACCATGCATTTTCATCAATCTTGTCCCGGAGTTTATCTGCTTCTCTTCGGTAAAACGGTGCCAGAGCGTGGAATGCGATAATTTCCTCCACTTCAGCCAGCGACTTCTTTGGATTATATTTGCCCAACAACTTGTTCAGCCGTTCTTTAAGTTCCTGAAATAGTTGCTGATTAATAGGGAAATCATCGCCTTTCAGAAGGAATCTTCCTTGTGCAATCCGACGTTTGATTTCCGAGTCGGGAATCTCCATCACCGGTTCTATCCTGTCAAAATATTCCTGCTGAAGATTATCTATCTGAAGATATAGTTCAAATAATCCGGACAGGTGGGGGTATAATCTTTTATAGTAATCTATCTCATTGGTAATGATAGGGTTTTGGGATTCATTTGCCGTAATTATCTTTGCTGACTCTACAAAATGCAGGTTAGTGTCGCTGATTAAAGGTTTTAGTGAATATGCGGCTATGGCGATTCCGGAACTAATACCAATTCCGGCCAGAATACCCAGGATAAAGGGGCGGCTAAAAAGAGTCGTACTCTTTTTTACAATGATGTCACTACCGGCTTCTTTAGTTACCTGCGTTAAGGGTTTGTAATCAGACGTATGGCTTTGTAATTCCGTTTTGATCTCTTTTGCAGGGACCATATTTTTTTCTATCACATTTATCAATTCGTCCGGGTTGAATGGTTTTTGCAGGTAATCGCTTACGCCTAATTTCATTGCCTCAACCGCATTTTCTACCGTTCCATAAGCCGTGATCATAATAACCACCGTTTGAGGAGCGAGATTCTTTATCTGTCTCGTCACCTCAAGTCCGTCAATATCCGGCATCTTCATGTCAACCACGGCCGTATCAAACCGGCTGTTCCTGACTTTGTTAATGGCTTCGTGACCGTCACAGGCATATTCAACATAGTAATGATTGCTCTTAAGCCATTCTGAGACGCTATCACGCACAATTTCCTCATCGTCCACTACCAAAATTCTTTGCGTTGTCATATCTGGTCACCTCCTAAGACTATTAACATATCCGTAGTTTCTACAATTATATTGGTACTTCCGGCCCCGCATATTCGCGACTTTTCCCGTCAATACCCAATTAATTCTGTCTATAAACTATTACGGTCTAAAGAATTCATTAGTAATTCTATCCCACTCTGCATCCTTGATAAGCGAGGGAATATTGCCTGCCAGATTGCCCGCGCCGTCGGTCATCGTTATGCCCAGTTCCTTGTTCAGCCGCTGGTGGAGTTTCTCCGCGTGTTCTTTCATCACCTTAGTCGCCTTAATCGGCGATATAAGTTTATCAATCGCCTCATCGCGGTTCTCGGCTTTGACTGTAAAGAGCCATCCCTGCTGGTAGGGGTCCTGTGCGGTTAACGATGGCACTGACCTAGTCAGTGGATTGGTCTCCACAACCGAACCTGCGAAAGGCAGATACATTGCCAGCCGACGGTTGCCTATGGATAATTCCCAGACCGGCTTGTCCTGTCGGAATGATTTATCAGACGATACGCCGTCCACACTGCCCAGGAACTTGGCTGTGAAATCATCTACCCCGACTCGGAACTTGCCGTTCAGGGGTTTCACCCAGATATGGCCGTTCGTGTAGTAGCGGTTGGGGATAATCTGGAATTGGTCAATTTGGATGGTATGTTGTTTATCAGCCGGCCTGGCCACGAATGCCGGATGAATGCCGAACGAATCCTCCAAACGTTGGTCTACATCACAACGTTGGCACTGAAAAGCATTGGGACAGACTTTATGTGAGACCAGACCCATTCGTGAGTATCGGCATTCCCTGTCGCTGGCTGCAAGATAAAGTGCCCAGCGTTTGCGTGCCTCGGTCTCCATCTGAATTGCACCGGTCGGGCAGACATAAGTGCATGCCCCACAACCTAAACAATCCTCCGGCGTTTCTCTGAAAGGAACTTCTATCTTTTTAGAAGTGCCTCTGCTGGCAAAGCCAATCGCATTCACCCCTAAGATTTCACTGCAGACCCGAACACAAAGACCGCAGAGGATACACTTTTCTGCTTTGAGTCTGAAGCGGGGTTTGCCGATTTTATAGTCTTTTGCCATCTCCTGTAACACCTTCGCATCGGGCGAGCGGGCTAATAATAACTCAATCAACATCCGCCGGTTTTTCTCCACCTTTTCGGTATGAGTTTGAACAGTCAGCCCTTCTGCCACTGGATAAAGACAGGAAACAACCTGTCTTGTTTTTCCTTTCTGGGTTACTTCCACCTGGCAGAGCCGACAGGAACCATAACCAGTCAGGTCTTTGTGGTAACACAGGGTTGGAACTTCTACCCCTGCTTTTCTGATAGCATCCAGCACGGTCTTGTCCTTCTCAATCTGGACTGATTTACCGTTGATAGTTAAGTTAATCATCTTTTCCTCCTTTACACATTCACCAGTTCTTTCTTAACTGACGGGTGTCTGCCCGGAATAATCTTTACCGAACCAAACTTACAGGTATCAATACAGACACCGCATTTAATGCATTTAGTTTGGTCAATCTTGTGCGGTTTTTTCTTCTCTCCTGATATTGCCTCACCCGGACAGGATTTAACACAAACACCGCATCCCGTGCAGGTTGTTTTATCAATCATATAATGTATCAGTTCTTTACATACACCAGCCGGACATTTTTTATTGTTAATATGAGCTTCGTATTCATCACGAAAATATTTAAGTGTTGTCAGAACAGGATTAGGCGCAGTTGCCCCTAATTGACATAATGAAGAATCATTGACCATCTGGGCTAATTCTTCAAGAAGTCTAATATCGCCTTCTTGACCGCGGCCTTCACAAATATCGTTGAGTATTTCCCACATCCGTTCAATACCTTCACGACAAGGAACGCATTTACCACAGGATTCTTCTCTCAAGAAATTAAGAAAGTAAGCCGCTACATCAACCATACAACTATTTTCATCCATCACAATCATACCTCCTGAACCCATCATTGAACCGGCTTCGGTCAAACGATCATAATCGACCTGAAGGTCAAGCAATTTATCAGGGATACAACCGCCGGATGGACCGCCGGTCTGGACTGCCTTGAATTTCCTGTTATTCCTAATTCCGCCGCCGATACCATAAACAATTTCCCTCAAGGTTATACCCATCGGGACTTCCACAAGTCCTGTATTATTGACCTTACCAACAAGTGAAAAAATCTTGGTGCCTTTACTCCCACCCCAGGGATTTTGTGAAACATCGCCGGTGCCTATTTTGGTGAACCAGTCCACGCCTTTATTAATAATGAGCGGAACATTCGCCCATGTTTCCACATTATTCAGACAACTCGGGCGGTCATAAAGTCCGCGTTCCACCATATGGACATATTTGGCGCGCGGTTCGCCAATCTTGCCTTCTAATGATGCCATTAGAGCAGATGATTCTCCACAGACAAAGGCACCGCCACCACGATTAATATTCATCACGAAATTAAATCCGCTTCCGAGGATGTTTTTGCCCAATAAACCGCATTCCTCTGCCTGTTTCAAAGCATTGGCAAATAGTTCTACTGCCAAAGGATATTCATCGCGGATATAGATATAGCCAACGTTGGAGCCGATGGCATAAGCACCAATAATCATACCTTCTAATACAGAATGAGGATTGCCTTCCAGAAGGCTTCGGTTAGCATACGCACCTGGGTCGCCTTCATCAGCATTACAAATCACATATTTTAGGTCGCCGTGGGCTTTTCTACAGGACTCCCATTTCACACCAGATGGAAAACCGCCGCCACCGCGGCCGCGTAATCCGGATTTCTTTATCAACGCAATAATTGCATCCTGAGGCATCTCGCTTAATGCCTTGGTTAAGGCGCTATAGCCGCCGATGGAGATGTAGTCCTCTATCTTAGTCGGGTCTAACCTGATGTTATCGCCGAAGAGAATGCGGGTCTGCTTATTATAAAACGGCACATCCTTTTCATACTGGATTTTATTACCTGTAACCGGGTCTGTATAAAATAATCTCTCTATGACCTTATTATTCTTGATGGTCTGATTGATAATCTCAGGAATATCCTCGGGTTTGAGACTGACATAAAGGATGCCCTGGGGCTGGATAATCATCAGCGGACCCTTTTCGCAGAACCCGTGACAACCGGTGATGCGGAGTTTTATCCGGTCTGAAAGTCCGGCATTTTTGAGTTCGACTCTGACTGCCTCGGCGATAAACTTGCAACCGCAGGCGTTACAACCTGTTCCGCCGCATAAAACTATCACCCGTTCATTGGGATTACGTGATTTCATAAGAGTTTCCTGCCAGGATTTGAATTCCACAATGTTATTCACTCGTTTCATTATTACCTCCTCGCTTAACGGAAGAACTAAAAAACCTGTTCTTTCGTTTCCCCATTCTTTCGTTCTTTAGTTTATTGGTACTGTTTTAATATTGCCGCCACTTTTTTAGGTGTTACTTGTGCATGATATTCGCCATTAACCACTACTACCGGACCTAGAGCACAGGCGCCTAGGCAGTTAACAGGTTGAAGGCTATATTTAAGGTCATTGGTGGTATCCGGTGCCTTAATACCAAGTCGTCTCTCTAATTCTTCTACCACTCTCTTCCCGCCTCTTACATGACAGGCAGTACCTAAACAAACACTGATG
>JAZDFP010000258.1:0-2249 GCA_043807745.1 Planctomycetota bacterium | reverse complement strand
TCACAAGCACAACAAACCCAAACCACCAACCAATATGAATCTGCATAAATTAATCCTCTATTATTTTATCTATCGGAAACGCACTGCATATTCAGGCACAACGGCAATTAGAGCAAGGAATGCCAGAGCCAGAGTTTGAGGGATTTCCATCTGGGCAAGTTCAGCTGCCCATGACAGAATAAAAGCTGCGCCAAAAATAGCCAAGCCGGGTACCAGTGCCTCCCAGCCCAGTCCAAGTTGAATACCTAATAACTGTAATAATGCCTGTTGTTCAATCAAGATAAAAGCAGTAATTAACCAAAGAATATGTTTAATCATATAAAGTGATAGTATTTAATTATGAAGGCAGGGTCAATATAATTACTACACTTTGTAATTAAGACGGGATTAGGAGTCCATCGAACCTGTTGATATGGCGGATTCTGTGTAATAGTAGTCAAGCGGGTCTCCTCTGATGATTTGAGGAGACCCGCTTGGTAAGATGCAGGACTAAAGGGATTTCAAACTAATTTATCGCTCCTATTTTTTCTCTTTCTCTGGAACGGGGTTAGGTTTAATTATAAAAACTACCGGATTTGCCCAACCCCACCAGCCGGCTCCAATAGTTGTTATTGCGCAATTATAAAACATCTCGCTTAATTTATCTTTATTATTAATCAAGTATTGATATGGGGCGGTATAGTTAATCCATTCTGAGCCGGGAGCAAATAGTTCATTATACCACACTTGTTTATTTTTATTGCTATAGTCTGTAAAACTCTCTATATTATTCAATGAAAATACATTATCAAAGCATGCGTTTGTTAGGGTGCCAGGGAAACGGTATTTATCCGCATAGCTACGATTCACGGACGGTGTTATCTCCAGTGTATAATCTGCAGATTGTAGTATACTATCAAGTATGGTCATACGGGGGATATTTTTAAATCGCGCGGAAACATAATCGGTCTTCTCTGTGGAAAACCGGCAAACAATATTTACACCACTTGGAATTATTTTGTTTACTGCATCTTCTAAACTCATGGCACTACAATCAAAGTCTATTGTTTCAGCGAAAGGCGACCAGAAATTAATCTGCACCATTTGGGGCAAAATGACAATTTCGTTCTTCTCGTTTGTCATATTTTCGTCGTTCATCTTATACTCTTTTTTGATTTCACAATCTGCTATGAGATTTATTCCATTGCAATATTTCACCACACGTTCGCCTAATTTCTGTAATTCTGCTGTGTTTGCTGTCCATTCCTTAATAATACCGAATGCTTTTGCCCTGATATCAAGATATGTTTTTGCATCTTTAAGATAAACTTCTTTCCATTTGTTAATTTCGCTTAATTTCTTTTCAATGGTTTCTATCGCTTTCTTTTCCTCTTCTATTTTTGCCTCTAATTCCACTTTGCCTTGGTCGGTGGCGCCTTTTAAGCGGGCGTTAAACTGTGCTAACCGTGATTCCCAACTCTCTTTTTGGCTTGTTAAATTGTCTTCTTCCGATTTTTTAGCGTTCCAATTTTTCGTGTGTGTGTTTGCTATTAATATTGTTGTCTGGCTGAATACTACCAAGCCCATCAAGACCAGAACCATTATTATTCCATATATCCTTTTCATACTTTCACTCCTTTCTATTTATGGTGTAACTATATTTATTTAAACTGTCCGACTAATTGGGCCGGAATAGTTTTATTCTACCAAACTCCATTTTTTACCTTTTCCACAAGCGACCAAACAGTCAAGATTCTGTGTTTTCGGAAAACATTTATCAACCGCCCTATGAAGTTTGGTCTTCCAGTGACTATGATTATTCTTAAGATTCTTTGGTTTCTTTGGAGAAACAAAGGCAAAGGTATCATTTTTACGGTCAAAAGAAAGCGTGAAATCTTCTGTTCCGATTAATTGACTGAGAAGTTGAATCCGACCGGCCGCGTCTGAGGGAGCTTCTACCCGAGATAAGTTTATTTCAAATTCATCTGCCTGCGCCTGTGGAGGCGTTAGCCCTATTTGAGACTCCTGTTTTATTCCCTTTAGCAAGAACCACGTAATGCCCAAACCGATTAAAATCATGGCAGCCGCACCGGACAATGCAAAAATACGCCGAACAAATACCTGTCTTTGCCTGATTCTTATCTTTTGCGTGACTTTATTAACGAAATCAGGAGGCAATTCATCCGGCACAGGGTATCGGGATAATTCATCGGTTAGTTTTTGTTCCAGCCATTTCAGTTCAGTTTCTTCTCTATTATCCATATCTTTTC
>JAZDFP010000257.1:0-11246 GCA_043807745.1 Planctomycetota bacterium | reverse complement strand
TCTTTGGGCAGTAAAACCTTGAACTGGCCGATGGCGGCATAGAGAATCTGGTAGCGCACGGTGATACTGCTGTGCACGACCGCTTCGCCGATGGAGATAAGTTGGAATGTCTCAGCCATAACGGTCGGCTTGACCTTTTCAATATTCAGTTTCAGTGTCCAGGGGCTCTCAAAATATTTATAAGCCAGAGTGGGACCGAACTGCATCATTACCGGCGGTAATTCCTTGATGTCTATTTCAACCATCCGATTCAGGCTTTTGATATCGGTATTGATTCTCAGAGCCGGGTCGGATTTTATAGCCAGATACCCCTGTTCTTTCTTGATTTCAAGGAGTTGGAGCGCCGGCACGACGAATTCCTTTTCTAATTTCTCTAACAGGATTTCCGTTTCAATATTAAGGGTATAGGCTCCTTGAATCCGGTTGGAGAGAGTGACATTCAATTCATCGCCGTTTCTTTTCCAGTCGTCAATATTTGCGCCATTGAGTTCGACGATACGCAATTCCTTAGGCAGGTTAATCTTGAGGTTAAACAGGCCGACCTTACGGATGTCATAAGAAATCGCATAAGAAAGGTTAACCTTGCGTTCGTCTATTTTCATAAAGGCGCGGACTTCAGCCGTAATTTCCGGCTTGATATCACTGAGATTGAATTTAAGGTTATAGGGATGTTTGATATACCTGAAGGCAAAATCAGGATATGATATTTGAATACCCTGGGTTTCCTGTTGAGTCTGTTCGGACTGTTCGTTCTGCGGTTTATATTGGGACTCACCGCTCTGCAGTCCGGTGTATTGGGACCTGGCGCCACCACGTCTGATTGCGGCCTTTTCCTGAGATATCGGGAATTCCCTTACGTTCATCTGGCTGAGTCCTTCAAAGGAAGTAACGTCTATCTTCAGTCCGGAGAAGGCAATCAATCCCAAATAACCCTGCTCGCGTTCCACGTCAAGTGATTGGATGGTCGGTAGCACCAGTTCCTCTTTTTCCTTAACGGTTTTTTCGGTCAGGATGGTTAAATTATAAGTGCCCTCGGCTTTGGAACGTAAATCTATGGTCAGGATATTATTTTTAAGATACCAGTTATTGATATTGGGACCTTCAATATTGATGACGCGTAATCCCTCGTCTAATTTCAGGTTAAAATGAAAGACGCCGGCATCACGAATCGTATAGACGATATTAGTATCCAACCTGAAGGAGTCTTTTGAAACCCGGGCGGTGGTGATGGTTTCGGCAAAGACCTTGGGCTGGACGTTATCAACCTTGAGGCTGAGATTGAACGGTCTTTTGAGATATTTAAATGCCAGGCTTAATAATTCCATTCGGGCTATCTTATCTGGCATATCCTGAAGGTCTATCTGGGAGATGTTATCAAGAGAAGCCGGTTCAATCCGGAGGTCTTTTCTGGATACGACGGCGATATAGCCTTTTTCACGTTCGCAGGCAAGAGGTATAATATCAGGCACGACAAACGTCATCGGGACCGATTCCAGAATCTTTTCCAGGACGAGATGAAGGACGAATGATTTGTTAATGCCGTTTTCGGTTTTGACATTAAGTAATTTCAGGCCTTTATCATCAATGCTATCCCATTTTCTGATATTGTCGCCGGTGACGGAGATGATATTCAAATCGCCGGCCAGGCTGATATCAAAAGAATCCATCTCGCCCTGTAATATGGAATAATTCAGGAAGGCATCTATTCTCAGACTGCCTTTGCTGACGGACAGGATATTTTGCTGTTCGACCAGGTATTTGGCGGCGGATATTTTGGCGCTGTCAACCGTGGACCAGGATAAAGTTACGGAATCCTTGAAGGTATTGAAAAGCAGGACCTCGGTAGTATTTGATTTTTCATTGAGGATGCCGTAGTTTATTTCGGGCTGGACCGAGACTTTGGCGTTTTTGACCGGGATAGTAAACCTGACGGATGATTTTACGGCCGGGATGAAATATACCAGAGTTGCCTGTCCTAATTTTTCCTGGCGGATGCGTGAGATGTGGTCAATGGCGATTTCATAATCGCCTTTGGCATTAATAAGGAAGTAATAAGCATCATTTTTACGCTGGAGAACGATATCTTTTGCTTTACCTTTGGTTATCTTGAAATTAGTAATAGAGGCTTCACTGGGAAAAAGCCTTACCGATTGCCAGCCGTCAGTAAATGTAGAAAGGGTAATATTAGTCTTGAAGCGGGCTAATTCGCCATCTATACTCCCAACGGTTTCCATTGCGGTGATAGTATAGGTTGGTAAGGGTGAGGGTTCAGGCGGCGGCGGGGCCGGCGAGACCGTTTCCCCATTCAAAAAAGCATAATTAACCAGCATTATTAAGGCAACGATGGCTGACCAAAATCCCCTCAGTGCTTTTCCTTTATAATCAGTTTTTGTGTACATACGACACTCCTTTCACCCACCGGGTGACCCTGTGGGTCATTTATTTTAGTACATAATATTATGATTGCTACGATTAATACTACCAAGAAAAACCCATATGATTGATACGATTAATATTAACAAGGAAAACCAGAAACCGGTTATGAAAATACTGCTGATAATGCCGGCGGATAAAATGTATCCGAAAAGACAGACAATGTTTATGATACAGTTGGTAATAACGGCTGTTTTTACGTTTCGGCTGGTGATATAAAATAATGTTCCGGTAATAATAAGGCATCCTAATAATTGCAGGAATAGGACTATGGCGCCGGAGAAGCAATAGAATCCGATATAGCCTTTTTCCTTGCCCAGATTTTGGGATTCAAAGGCGTAATAATAAGTATTTTGCATGGGGACGGATACGGTCAAGGGCAGGGCGCCCATAGAACGCCCTTTTTCAGTCCGGCCAAATATTTGCTCGTTGCTTTTACCATAATCAACCGCTTTATTCCAATTGGCTGCGAGTAATGACTGTTCACTCATATCAGGAATAAGACCAAGTCCCGCTACCTGTTTTTCTATAGAAGGTTTATCAGACGGAGGAGTTTTCGGTTCCTGAGGTTCAAGTGAACTTATGAGTTCTGTTTCTGTGTGCATCTCTGGTGCACCGAGCGATTGCGGTTGCGTTGCTGTTGTTGGCATTGGTGCGCCGGGCTGCTGCGGTTGAATAGGAGCGTTTTCTTGAGACGAGGATCTTGCTCTACTACGACCAGCGCGTTTTTTGCCAGCTAATCCGCCACCAGTACCGATAGTATCATAAACACCTGCGCCTTTAATAGGACTTTCCGTATCAAATTCATCTTTATCTTTTGTTTGTTCTTCTTTCCGAAGTTTTTCAGATAAAGATTTTGATTCAGCCCCAGATTCTTTTTCTCCTGATTTTGATGCTGCCCTTGATGATTCAGCAAGTTGTTTTAGTCTTTTTAACTGCTGCACATCTCCGCTGAATGCAAACCTGTCGGTGTCCTCAGACTCTTTACATGCTTCTATTTCATCCACTGAGTTATCTGACATATCTCTATCGGCCTGAGGGAGTTCAAGATTCTTTTCATCTGCTTTTTTAAATCCCTGACTTATTGGTGATCTCATATCGACAATTGTTATCTTATCCTCACTAATATTGTGGGACTCTTTTCTTACATTGAGTAAACTTGGCAGAAGAACCCCGAAAAGAATGGCGGTTACAGCTAAACCGCCACCGCCATAAATAAGCAATTTTCTAAATAATAAATATCGCATAAATACATAGCGGATAATCTGGAGTAATATAAAAGCCAGCGTTAATATTACGCTTAATGTGATTATTATTAAAAATGCAAATCGTTTTACCGCAAGAGGAATTGCTGTCCATATCTTATTAACGAATCCGGATATGCCGCCTATTGCCCATCGGCTTAAGGAAGGATAAGCAATAACCGGGTCATAATAGACATATTGCATATTGCCTTCGGGCAAGCTGAGATAGTATTTTTCAGGCAGGAATAAATGCCAGGTTGCCTTTTCAATATTCAGGTCTGTTTTAGGCATCTGGAAATTGAATTTCTTGAGATTAGCAAAAGATGAGAACTGCTGCACATAGACAAAGACTACATTGGTCTGCTGGCGGAGGGCTCCTTTTTCAGGCATAAGCGGTATCAGGATTTCTTCCTTTTTGTTTGTGATGGGTTTAACCGGTTTGTCGTCTATATAGGCGCCCCAGAGCACAGTTGAAGGCGGCAGCGTTACGATGAGATATTGTTTAGCCGTATTTTCAATAACAGTGCTGACATAAGTGACGATTTCACCGCTCTGGCGGCTAAGTGAAAATAAATCGCAGGACAATATTTTTGCCGGCAGGAATGTGCTGAGTTCGTGGGTCTTGACACTAAAGACAATTTTAGCATCAAGTTTATTAAAAGAAAGAAACTGTAACGGCGGATAAGGTAATTGTTTCAGGATTATATTCGTGTCTTTAGTCTCTTTGTCCAGTGAAGGTATAACCTGAGCATTATTCATTTCCATTGTTTTTATTTCGGTTCGTTCATTACCCCGGGATACCATGACCAAACCCGAATCTAAATTGGCATCAATAATTTTCAGCGGTGTGAAATTCATCTGATTTATATTGGATGAAGCGATGTCATAACTGACCGAGAGAAAGTAATGACCTTTGATTTTAGCGGCGAGTTTGATTTCTTTAATATTATCGTCCAGATGAATTATATTTTTTATGTTTTCACCGTTAATTTGGTAATTAATAGAATCGGTCGGCAATTGAATTCGTAATTGGTTAAGACGGCCATTTTGAATATGATAATTTATAGAATTGACGACCTTCATTTGTCCCTCTCTTATGACTAATCCGGTACTAATGCCGGCACTTACAAGGGGAGGAATATTTGTTTTATTAATAATCAGATTCCATTGGGAAGAAGTGGCGTAGAATGCCGTTTTTAGTAATGAAAGGTTTTTATAAAAAGACGGCAGTTTATTTATGCTGATTTCGTTTATGGCATCTTTTAAATCCGTTTGAAGCATCGTATCCTCGTCAGCCGAAATACCAAGATAGTATTCCGACTGCTGGGCTTCAGTAATTACCAGAGGTAAGATTTTTATTGATTTATCGTCATTCTGTTTTAATGGTTTTTCTAATCGTAGATTTATAATTTGTTCTTTCTGAACAGGATGCATAAAATCAATCTTTATGACAGAATCCTTTTCATTAAAATTCCAAGTCTTAATAGATTCATCCCCGATTGGGTCGAGATGGAGTTTATCCCGCTCCTGGCGGGGCTGTTGTTTCACCACTCCTTTTCTATTTTGTATTGAAGAAGATGGTGATGATGAAATAGAAAGAGGCGTCCATCCTTCTGGAATTTTCAGGTCAAGCGAGAAAATGGGAGCTTTTTTTATGGTTATTTTTAATTGGGTTTCATTAATCAGATTATCATCAGTTAAGATAATATATTCATAAATAGCGGCATTAATAGCGGGTTTTAAGGGTGAGATGTTGAATTCCGTTTTCCAATCATTAATTGATGCCTGGAGATAAACGGTTGCTTGACGGGAAGATAACCATTGCGATGTTGGATTGTCTATTTGTTTTATTTTATCAAGAGAGATTATTTCCAGATTCACCTCATCTGATTTGATACCTATCATCGTTTCCCACGAAGTAATATTTTCACACTTGAAAGGTAAGATGACAAGATTCTTATCCCTGTCAACCGGTTGCTCGTATTCCAGGTAAAAATATTGTTCGCCTTTGATTTTAGTTTGAAAGCTAATATTTAATAAGTCATTGTTTATGTTATAAGACTTAATAATATTACCTTTGGCAGAAATCTTTGTTAATCCGGTTGGAATCTTTATATTAATAGAATTTATGCCTATATTTTTAATATTCAGAGAAACCTTAGCAGTTGTTTCCGCAAGTTGCTGATGTAATAAAGAATAAATTTCCATGGAGGCTAAGATTTCCGGTTGTTTCCGGCTGGCTATTATTTCAAGGGAAGCAGATGTATCGGAATAGGTATAACTTACGATATTTTTATCTTTTATACGGGGTGCATCTATTTGATTCACTTCGTTTAATCGGATGATATCAAGAAGCAAATCAGATGGCGTAATAATATCTATTCTGCCTTTGTTTATGTTAAAATCAATAAGTTGCAGGGGTGATAAAATGGCTTTTTTACCCAGCGAGAAATCTTCTTGTTCTAACGAAAGCAACAAATAAAAATCTGTTTGATTAAATTGAACGGAATTTTTATCACCCACCAGGTGACCCTGTGGGTCACCTGCAGTAGGATATGACCTCAAATAAACATTAAGCACTTTTCTCGTTTTGTTTCCTATATTGGTTGTTTCTATAAACCAGCGGTCAAGGTTAGGGGCATCAAGTTTAGTCGTAATGGAATTATCAGGCAGGATAATAGCGAGTGATTGTAAGCCCTGATAAGAATTAGGGAATTTAAGAAGATGCGCAGAGTTTATTGCGCCATTTTCAATTTCGTAACGGGATAATATTTCAACTGACGCATTTTCAGGAGGACGTTTTATTACTCCGGCAGGACCCCATAGAACAGTAATTTCATCTTTAACAGACGGAGTGATGCTTAGAATTGTCTTGCGGCCTGATTCCTTTTTAGTGTAGAATGATTCCGGTAAGATTATCACGCCGATATCCACATCAGGTATGGTCAGGTCTATTTTAGGGACAGCGGCACAGACTAAAGGTAAGGATATTTTTTTTATCTCGTTATTAATATTTATAGGTACTGTAAAGACGCCTTCTACCTGAAATGTTCCTTGTTTGCTAAAAATTAATTTGTGATATTGAGGGTTATCTATAAGAAAAACATCCTTGGGGATTTTATTGATGGTAAGTGCAAGATTGACCGGACAAATTGCGATATCACTTAGTTTATTTTGGTAATTATAAACGTTTAGACTAAACGAAACATCGGCTTGCTTGTCTTTAACTGCTATTTTATAAGTGGCATCCGGAATAATAATGTCTGTATTGCTTTCTTGCGCATAAGATGAAACAGCCGGGATGAAGAGAGCCACCCATATTATTAATCCAATAATCTTAATTAAAGAATTGTTCATTATGATTTTCCTTTAACCATCTTGTCTTAATCTTATATCGTTTCTTTACCTATATAAACGAAATTTTAACAGTAAGGTTCAATAAATATGATAAATATCTCTATGGTCTATATTATTAGATTAGTGATACGCTCAAATTTGCGATATAAAATGATTTAATTAATGAATCTAACTTACTATTGATTTTGCCAAAGATATTAATAGATCTTTATAGATGGAATCTTTTAATACAGCAAGATTCTTAATCGCTTGATTAACATAATTTTGAGACATTTGACGCGTATAAATCAAAGAACCTGTTTGTTCTAATATAGCATAAAATTTCTTCTTGTTGGTTGATAGATTATTTCCATTAACTAATATAGAACTTATGAGTTCTTTTAATCTAATCCGGTGGGTTTTTGATGATTTTCTAAATGATTGAATAACCGGCAGGGTGATCTTACCTTTTAATAAATCACTTCCTATTGATTTGTTACTTATTTGTTCCGAGTCAATGATATCATGATAATCATCCATAATTTGATAAGCCATGCCGAAGTTTTTACCATAAGCCGTAAGAGCATTGATAGTTCGTTTATTTTTGGTTGATACAGCGATTCCTAAATATGCTGCAAGAGCAAACAGGGAGGCGGTTTTATTATATATAATCTTCAAATAATCTTTTTCAGATAGTTTCAAATTAAACCGTTTAAGTGAATGTTCCAATTCACCTAAACATATTTGATTGGATGTTGCTGTAATAGTTTTAAGTAATTGGGGTGATTCTATTGAAGTGCTGTGAAAGAAAAGACGTGCGAACAGATAATCGCCAAAAAGAACCGCCATTTCATTGCCCCAACGCTGATTATAAGTTTTAACATTTCGTCTTAATTTTGCTTCGTCAAGCACATCATCATGCACCAGGGCAGCATTGTGTATTAACTCTACTATTATTGCTAAATTAAAGTGATTGTTATCAAGAGGTTTATCAGAAATAACAGCCTTAGCCGAAAGCATTGTTAAAATGGGTCTGAGATGTTTGCCCTGAAAATCCGTGAAATGGTCTGTTAGGGTGGATATTCCATTAGAGGAAACAATAACACTTTTCAGAAGATATCTAAATTTATCAAGTTCGTTCCTGAGGATTTTTTCTATGGGTTTTAAATTCATATATTCATTTATGGAATATACTATTATTCCATATTACTTACAAGTAAATTAAGTTGTATATTACAAAAGAACTCTTTATTGGGGTACCATATACCTCCATAGCATAATGCGGAGATGTCTATCCTGATATGTAAGTGAGAGATATACGGTTAGAGAGAAGGGATGGATACCTAAAGACTTGACTGAACAGGCAAAATAAATTATAGTTATTAAAATGAAGATTTTTTATTGCGTAATTCTGATATTGTTACCAATACTCATAGGAAATGGTTTCAGTCAGGTGATGGACAGGACGTATGCTGAGATTGAGCCGAGTCGGGCTCACATCCGTTTTAGTAATGAAGCCGAGAATCTAATCAAAGCAGCCCGGGAAGCTGAAACAAAACAACAATGGGCAATCGCAGTAACAGATTATCATCAGGCAATTGAACTTTATTCCCAATATTTAATACATCAGTCAATTTTAAATAATACGGCAGATAACAAAAAGAATGATATCTATTGGGGTGTTCAATACATCTGTGAAAAAGCCCTACAAAATCTGCCTCCGGAAGGTAAAAAAACTTATAGGGATATATTTGAGCCCATAGCAAAACATATTTTCGAACAGGGTTGTAAAATAGACCAAACCACATCTCAATTACAAATTGTTGATATAAGCAAGTTGTTTTTATTAGCCAATCAGTATTCTTTAACTTATCACGGCCAAATGTCCTTGATTATATTGATGCGATGGTATTTTGAACGAGCCGAATTATATCAGGCAATTCAATATTACAGAAAACTGTCAGGAACATTTCCGGAAATTGCTGAGTCTTTGCCAGAGGCAAAAATAATTAATGTTTTCTTAAATAAAAAAGATACAACTAAATCAGAATCATGGCAGACTTATGCTGGCAATAATACTCGTTCTCAAATCATGTCTATCCAAGAAACTAAAGAGATATTATCATCTCTATCCGGATTTTTTATATTACCAAAACAGTTAATTAAACGAACACAAATACTAAGGGGTTTTTCTATAGGATATTCTGGTATAACGCCAGTAGAATCTATACCTTATTTCCCTGTAGTAGGTAATGGATTGGTATATTTATCAACAGGTTCAAGTATTTATGTATTAGAGTTGGAACCAAAGGAAATAAAGCCAGTTAATAAGACTTCATCCGCGGAAGAGAATAATCCTTATAAACTTAAGGAGAAATGGAAATTTGAGATACCGCTTGATGAAAATATTCAGATTTTTCCAGAAGAAAGGACCATTAATACTGCAACCATTTCAAATAATAATCACAGACTTTATATTCCACTGATTACCGCTTTTGAAAAGCACGAGAGAAAATTAGACTATCTTGATGTTAAATATCCGTTTCCGAGACATACTTTATTTGTTTTTGATACTTTAACCGGTCGTATTTTGTGGACGACTCAAGAAATTACATATGATAATAATTTCCTTGATAATACTTTGTTTCCTATAGCTCCGGCCGTAGAAGATGATGTACTTTACATATCTGGTATTAATATGCTTCAGCAAACTGATGTTCCTGAACATTATCTATTTGCTCTTAATGGGAGAAATGGGGAAGTGTATTTTAGGACATTTATTGCATCTGGTATTTTAGAAACTAATCTTTTTAATAATCCCAGCCGAGAACCGATTGCTTCAGCCGTAACTGTTGATAAAGATAATATTTATTATTGTTCACATATGGGAGTTATTACAGCAATAGATAAATATAGCGGTATACTTAAATGGCTAAAAAAATATGAACAATATTCTATCCCACCAACCTATCCTGACCCTTATCCTCCAAGATTACCACTGCGATGGGTAAATAACCCGATTATTTATACGGATTCTTTACCGATTAATAAAACGAAAAGTCAAATTATTATAACAGCAATAGATTCTCCCTTTCTTTATGGTGTTTCAACTGAAAACGGCGAGGAACTATGGCGATGGAATGCTGATGTCGTACAAATGGGAAATACCAGATATCTTATTGGTATCAAAGATAATTTTTTAATAGTTTCTGGCGAATCGAGTTTAATTTGTTTGAATCTTGCAAAGGATGGTAAAATAGAATGGATTAAAGATGGTTATAAGTTTATGGGGAAAGGTGCTATTACTGACGATAAAATATATGTTCCTACCGATAAGAGTATCCTTGAAATAGGGTTGAAAACCGGGAAATTGCTTAATATACACGCCGTATCACCAGAAGAAAAAATCTATCCGGCTGGACATCTGCTTTTTGTAAATAATTTCTTAATTACAGTATCATTAGATCAAATAAATATATACAAAATAGGCCAGACTACTAAATTAATCAGATGATGAATTGATTATTTAAATAACAGTACAACAATATATATGAAAAACCAATCCTTTTATATTAAAATAGGTTTTATGGTGGTTACAATATTATTCTTATCTATACTTTGTTCTTTATCGGAACGACTTCCCGAACAGTCAGATAATAATGTTGAAGATGAAAATAATCGTATTAATAATATTATTGAAAAAGGGTTAAATTATCTTGCTCAGACTCAAAATCAAAATGGTTCATGGACATGTCGGGTAGGCTATAAGTTAAATGAGACTTATCAGGGTGAAGAATATGATAATGTTGGTATTACTGCGATAGCAGGTATTGCTTTTCTTGCGCATGGGAGTGTTCCTGGTCGAGGTAAATATGGTGCCAATATAGAAAAAGCATTACAATTCGTTTTGAGCTGTGTTCGAGAAACAGATGGTTATATTACAAAATATGGGACACGAATGTATGAGCATGGGTTTGCTAATTTATTCATTGCCGAAGTTTATGGGATGTCCCGTCGAGAAGATATTAAAGGAAAATTAAAGAAAAGTACTCAGCTTATTATTAACAGCCAAAATCCTGATGGGGGCTGGCGTTATCAGCCATCACCGATAGATGCTGATATTTCAGTCACAGTAACTATCTTGCAATCTTTAAGAGCAGCTCGGAATGTGGGTATTGCCGTTCCGAAAGAGGTAATTGATAAAGCCGTTGGTTATGTTAAAAGGTCTCAGCG
>JAZDFP010000256.1:0-6075 GCA_043807745.1 Planctomycetota bacterium | reverse complement strand
TGAAATAGAGGAATTGCGGCGGATAAAACAACAGGCTGATTCGCCCGGAAGCAAAGAGCATAGAGCAAAGAGCACAGAGCAAAAAGCGGAACAGCACTCTACGCTATACGCTCCACGCCCTACGCTTTTTGACGGCAGTCTTTCGTCTCTTGATTGGGTTCCTTCTGATAATGTCTGGAACAATATATGCGCCGAGAGCGATAATTGCGCCGGCAGGAAATGCGGATATTACAGCACTTGTTTTTATCAAAGAGCCAGAGCCCGGTTATGGCTGGCTAATATCATCGTGGTCAATCACCCGCTTCTTCTTATTGATGCGGTTATGCGTTATGAGGAAGAAATCAATCTTTTGCCGAAATACGACCTGCTTATTATTGATGAAGCCCATTGCCTGGAATCAGTCGCCCAGAAACATCTCGGCATAGAAATCTCCAATTACCAGGTAAACCACCTTTTTAATTCATTATGGAATCCTAAAAAGAAGAAAGGGGTTCTCCAATTTGTGCCGCACCGCTTCCAAAAAGTTACTGAATGCAAAACGCTTATTGAGGAGGCAAAAATAATATCCGCTTCGTTCTTTGATGAAGTTTTAGCATGGTTTAATAACAAAGCGCCCCAAAACGGCAGGATTAAAGAAAAGAATATCGTTAACAATCTTCTCAGCCCTGTCCTTGCCCAATTATATTTCAGCCTCAAAGAATTAAAATCAGCCATGGGCAAGAAAGAGAAAAAAAGCAGGTCCAAAACGGGCGGGTATGATGACATAGAACTTGATGCCTTTATCAAACGCACGATTGGACTGGCAGAGATGACGGAAGAATTCATCCTGCAGAAGTTTAAAGGCGACTATGTTTATTGGGTTGAGATTAAGAAACAGCGGCGGACACAACCCGGAATCATTCTCCAGAATGCGCCTCTTAAAGTCAATACAATGCTCGGAGAAATTCTTATGAAAGACCTGCAGACCGCCATTTTCACCAGCGCTACCTTAGCCACTTCCAAAGAGGATAGCCTTAAATATGTCAAAGACGCGCTCGGCATAGAAAAATCCACAGATATGATATTGGATTCGCCCTTTAATTATTCCAAACAGGTAAAAATATACGTAACGCCGGATATTCCGGACCCGAATGACAAGGACAATTTCGAGCCGATTGCCAGCGAAAAGATAATGAAATATCTGGAAATGAGTAAAGGCAGGGCGTTCGTGCTTTTTACCAGTTATGACCTGATGCATAGAGTCTATGACCGGGTGTATCCGCAATTATTGGAAAAAGGAGTTCCTGTTTATATGCAGGGCAGGGACTTGCCCAGACACCAGATGTTGGAGGAATTCCGTTCCCGCATCGGCTCGGTTATCTTCGGCGCAGCCAGTTTCTGGCAGGGAGTGGACGTGCCGGGTGAGGCCTTGGAAAACATTATTATCACCAAATTGCCGTTTCCGGTGCCGACTGAACCATTGGTTGAAGCGCGGATGGAGGATATGGAACGCTCAGGCATAGATTCCTTTATGAACTATTTTATGCCCGAAGCAATCCTGAAACTCAGGCAGGGCGTAGGCAGGCTAATCCGAACCAAGACGGACAAAGGCATTATTGTAATATTAGATAACCGGGTACTTACCAAAAACTACGGCAAATTCTTTATCCAGGCGCTTCCCAAATGCCCCTTGATTATAGAATAATTAATCTGTGTAATCCCTGCCCGTCCCCCATTGGGATAAATTCCGTCCTAACTGGACGCAGGCGGGTGTGGCAAGGCATCCACTGAATTAATCCGGCGTAAAACCATTGCCTAATTAAGGCGGAAATGGTAGGATGGGGAATAAGAGTCTATTTACTATATGAGAAAATATTTAAAATAATATTGCATTTTATTGACTTAAACTGCAATAATGCTATAATTATTGCAGTTAGATGCAATAACTAATATGATATTGCATCAGAGACTGTTAAAATGCAATAAGGAGCAGGATAAAATGAACAATAGAGCCGGTCATTTTAAAGGACAATTATTAGGTAATCTAACTTACACAGCATTTGTACCTAAATCACTTCCGCCTGAACCGCCTCTGCAATTTGATTCTGAATTAACCCATCTATTATCGCAGGCGGACCAAACAATCGGCAGGTTGGACGGTGTCATAAAAAATATTCCTAATCCGGATTTATTCGTCCTGATGTATGTTAAAAAAGAGGCAGTCTTAAGTTCCCAGATTGAAGGCACTCAAGTCTCATTAGCCGATATTTTGGAAAAAGAGGAAGATATCTTGGCTGGAAGGACAGATGATGATGTTAAGGTGACTTTGAATTATATCAAAGCATTAAATGAGGGATTGGAATTAGCCAAGAAACTGCCGATTTCTTTGCGATTGATAAAGGAATTACACAGGATTCTGCTGACCGGAACGCGTGGGGAGGCACACAATCCGGGCGAATTTAGAACCAGCCAAAATTGGATTGGTTCAAAAGAGAGCACATTGGCAACCGCACGCTTTATTCCTCCTCCGCCGGAGGAAATGAATCAGGCATTGAACGCCTTAGAGAAATATATACATCAGCCCAAGGCATATCCGGTTCTGATTGAAAGCGGTTTGGTGCACGTTCAATTCGAAACCATCCATCCCTTTGGCGACGGCAACGGCCGTATCGGCAGGTTGCTGATAACCTTTATGTTGTCACTGAATAATATTATTTCACAGCCGGTATTGTATCTGAGTTATTATCTGAAGAAAAACCGTAGCGAATATTATGACCGGCTGATAGCGGTGCGTAATGAAGGAGATTGGGAGGGTTGGCTGAAATTCTTTCTCAAGGGCATTATCGAGACCTCAAATAATGCCATAGAGTTAACCGATAAGATCGGCATCTTACAGAAAAAGAATCTGGAATTAGTGCGCTCATCTATGTCCAGATATTCCGCTAAGTCAATAGAACTACTTGATAAAATCTATATCCACCCGATTTTCTCGGTTAATAAAGCCGTAGAATTATGCGGAGTATCCTATAACGCGGCGAAAAACATTATTAGAAAGTTTATTGATTTAAAGATAATAACCGAACCAGAGGGCAAGAAACGGAATCAGAAATATTACTTTAAAGAATATATTGATTTGCTCATTGAAGGAACGGAATTAAAATAAAACAACATTAATACTGTGAAATGAAGAAAGGAGGAATACAATGACTTGCGGTAAAAAACATAAAAAAGCAAAGCCGAAAAAGAGAAAGAAATAACCGAGATTTACTATTTTATTGGACAGAGACGAGGTCTATCAGCTATTAGTGAATCATCTTTGGCGAGACCTCGTCTCTAACTATATGGGCTTGAGACACATCCATTTTTACACCTAACCTTTTGCAAAATCAGAAATAATCCAACTTTTTATCCCGAATCTGGCGTAAAAACCTTGCCTACGAAACGACAGTCCCAGCGGGATAAATTCCGTCCCAATGGGAAAAATTCTTGCCTAATTAAGGGGCAAATGGTATTATTCGTAAGCCATTCCCCCAATGGGATAAATGGCGCCCCCGCTAATAGCTGGGTAAACTCCGCGCCATGCCTGTCCCGCCAGGCGGGAGCGACAAAAGCGCCACTCCGCCTGAAGGTCGTATGAGGGATGGGAAATGGTATAAGTATTGCGTCTCTGGAATTACGATTAAAAATAAACGGACAAATTGTAATTTATATTAACAAATTGTTCTGAAGGTGTAATAGATTACACTTATCGGTGTAATTTATTGATTTGATATGATACCTCTTAAATCATCCATAACCGTGAAAACAGATTAAAAATGGTTAATTTTCACGATTATCTTGACAAAAGTGTAAAGTTATCTATAATTAAGATATGGCAAAGGTATTAAACATCTTCAACAAGATACACACTCTTCGGGAGCGCTATTACCAATCCGTGGGCAAGAAAGAATCGCTTCTGAAAATTCTGAGTGAATCAGAGGTAGCCGAGCAGGTCTACAACTCAAATGCGATTGAAAACAGCACGCTGACCCTTGAAGAAACCGAAAAAATACTATTGCAAATAGACCTGGACCGGTATATTTCCGAGCGGGAATTATTTGAGGCGAAAAACCTGGCGAGCGTCGTTTCATATATAAACACCAGGGCAAAGGAACAGGAATTAAACCCGGAGATGATTTTATTACTGCACAAAATGCTCCTGTCAAATATCCGGGATGACGTGGCTGGCCGGTTCCGGAAAGAAGGCGAATGGGTGCGTGTTGCGGACTACGTGGCACCGGACCCGGCGCAGGTGGTTGAAAAACTCCAGGCTATGCTGGCTCAATACAACGCACGGCCCGATGAAAACATCATAAAAAGAATCGCCCTGTTACATCTTACCTTTGAGCATATCCATCCGTTTGTGGACGGCAACGGTCGTATCGGACGGGTGATAAACAATTACCTGCTCATTAGGGAGGGCTTTGTGCCGATAAACATCAAATTCATTGACCGGAAATTATACTATGAGGCGTTCAGGGAATTTGACGGCAAGAGGAAAACGACTGTTATGGAAGAAATCGTCGGCAAGGCGATAACCAACAGTTATCACAAACGGCTGGCGTATCTTGAAGAAAAGGAAATAGTCACATTAGCCGAGTATGCCAAAAGGGAAAAGATTTCCCACTCCAACCTGATTAACAAAGCGCAGCGTCAGACCATTGAGGCGTTTTTGGAAAAAGGCGTATGGAAAATCGGGCTACCCGGTTAGAACCGACCGGACCGGTCCCTGATATGATTCCATAAACAGTAGCCCAACTCCGGCGAAGCGTGAGCGAGTCCCGATAATCATCGGGGTGATAAGGAATTCAATGCCGTAGAAGGCATAGGAATAAAGATTAATTGGATATGAAAGCATAATGGACCCTTGCCTAATTAATGGGGAAATGGTAGGATGGGACCTGATTGTATTGACATATTAAAATAATGTGCTATTATGCAAATTATGACTATAAAGATTAAAACAAAACGCTATAAAAAAACGCTACAGGTCAAAGAAGAAACCGCTGTTTACGCACCAACGAGATTATTAAGCCCACCAAAGAGAGACAAGTTATATTTTCACACCGATTCTATGTGGATTTATAATGACGATATTATTACAACTGATTGCATCAAAAAAGAATCAGTTGATCTGATAATTACTTCCCCACCTTATAATGTTGATATTAAGTACGGTTCTCATGACGACAAGATGACATATGATACTTATTTGGAATTCACAAGAAAATGGATTACAAAATGTTATGAATTAAGCAAGGATGATGGAAGATTCTGTTTAAATATCCCGCTTGATAAAAATAAAGATGGGCAACAAAGTGTTGGGGCTGACATTACGACTATTGCCAAGAAAATTGGCTGGAAATACCATTCAACAATTATTTGGAATGAAGGTAATATTTCAAGAAGAACGGCATGGGGCTCTTTTAAGAGTGCATCAGCACCTTATGTTATTGCGCCAGTAGAACTGATAGTAATTTTATATAAGAAACATTGGAAAAAATTATGTGAGAGCCGGGAGAATGATATAACAAAAGAAGAATTTATGAATTGGACTAATGGAGTCTGGGTCTTTAACGGGGAAAGTAAAAAGAGGGTTGGCCATCCCGCTCCATTTCCAAGAGAACTACCAAAAAGATGCATAAAATTATTTAGTTTTATCGGTAATACGATTCTTGATCCATTCTTGGGAAGCGGCACAACCTTGATAGAAGCATATATGAACAAACGAAAAGGCATTGGAGTTGATATAGATTTGAATTACTGTAAATTAGCAAGGAATAGAATTATTCATGAAGCTGAAACTAACCAACTTAAATTAATAGCAAGATAATATGAAAAAAGATTTAGTTCAATCAGATCTGATAATGGAGTATTTCAAAAAGCATCCTCGTAAGGAAATCAAGCATCCCGAAATTGTGGATTGGGTAGTTACGGAATATAATGCTGAGATTGGCCAGTTTATATCTAAAGAAGACGGGGCTTTCCTACCCAATGTTGATATATCAGAGGATGTGGTCGAGTATCTTGGTAGTGAGACAAGAGCGGTAGCCATTG
>JAZDFP010000255.1:0-3317 GCA_043807745.1 Planctomycetota bacterium | reverse complement strand
GCCGGCAATATGGCTATCAGAAATGTCTGGTCCTAAAACAAGTCTAATAAATTTATAAAGATTAAGGGAGTCAACACGTAAAAATCCTGATTTGCGTTTCTTATTTTGATTGTTTATTGATTTGCTTTCCATAATCATTTATTCTTTTAGTTATGTTATCACGCACATAAATTAGGTGTGTGATACTTATTTTCTAAATTCCAATTGACTAACATCCCGGAAAATGCCCTGGATAACTTTTTGTCCGTCAAGTTCCATTACACTTGCACTAATATAAATCGGTTTAGCGATACCGTCTTTTGTGATAATCTCTGCTTTTCTTGGATCATTTATCCGGCCAGAGGTAACATGACCTCTGAAAAAATTACTATAATATTTCTTCTTTTGTGGAGGATGCAGTCGCATCACAGACATTCCTATAATTTCTTGCCTGGAGCGACCTAATAGATTTTCTGCTTCCTTGTTACAATCAAGCAGTATCGCTTTTTTAGTATCGGCAAGAAATATAGCATCATTAGCATTGTTGAATAATGTGCGATAGCGTTCTTCAGATTTCGCCAAATTTCCATGTGCTGCTTCCAGTTGCCCTGATAATAATTTTATTTGCCCCGGTAAATCGTGCTTTTTTATCAGGTTAAAGACCTTCTGGGCAGGTGTCCCGCTGGATACCTGAAAAACCAAATGCTTATTGACGTCTAAGACTTTGGCTAACTCCTCAAGTTTACTTAAACGTGGCACGGGATATACACCGGTTTTAAACTCATGGAAGTTTTTGACATTCATTTTCCATTTGCCGGCAATATAGCAATCGGGAACGTCTGTTCCTAAAACGAGTCGAATAAATTTATAAAGATTAAGAGAGTCAACACGTAAAAATCCTGATTTGTGTTTCTTATTTTGATTCCTTCTTGATTTACTACTCATAATTATTTACTCCTTTAGTATTTTTTTACCCACATAAATTATCTGCCCGACTGGACACCTTTGCCTTTGGCGAGACTTCGCCTTCGGGCGAGCGGTCAGACTGATGCAAGTGGTTTTTCTTAAAAAGAAATAGAAATTAGTATATTCAAAATTTATATAATAATAACATGAAAGTCAATAAATTCTTCCGTAAAAATTATTCGATAAGAGGAACACTTCCCGTCCATTCTCCGTAGTACTACTACGAAGGATGAATCGTCTGTAACCTGATATTTTTTTTATATTCATGATAGTTTTGTCATCCCTCGACAGGCTCTCCGCCTTTGGCGAGACCTTCCGCCATCAGGGCGAGACTTCGCTTCGGCGAGCGCCTTCGCTTCGGGCGGGGGATTGAGCTCAATGGTAAGATTGTCGAACCATCGCCAAGAGGACGCCCTGTTTTGTATGCCTTTCTTATCTTTCCCGATTCTTCTTATCGGATGTGAAGTGTGTCTTTCTCTAATCACAAATCTCGGATTTTCCACTGGCGAAACGACAGTGGAGTCCCGTCCCAACGAGGCAGAATGAAAGGCAATATTTTTACCCAAATATCTTGACTATTTAGGGCCGTCATAGTATAATATTTGCAACTTTTTAGACAGCCTGAAATATCGAGAATTTTAAAATCGCATGCAGTTTTTTGTATGTCTCAAACGTTCATATATATGGAGATTAACAAATCTAATATTGATAACTGAATTAATGGTAAAGGAAGGAGATGATAGGTATGAAAAATGTTAAATTGGTAATAGTGGGGATGCTTTTGATAATCGGTTTACTTTTATTAGCGTCAGATGTCCAAGATCTTAGGAGTTGTTGTGGAGGGTCTATGCCGCCTCAACCAAAACCACCGGACAAGCCACCACAACCCAAACCACCGGACCAGCCGGTACCACAACCCAAACCACCTACGCCAACGCCACCACAACCCAAACCAGCGGACCAGCCACCGGCTCCGACTACACCACCAGCGACTGCACCTACTAATCCAACAGCTCCAACAGCTCCAACAGCTCCAACAGGTCCAACACAACCGGGACAGCCTACTACTACTCCTGGGTCTACAACAAGTCCATATACGGCACCGGCACAACCGCGCCCGAGTTTAACTGGAGGATTGATGCCTCTTATCAGGAGTTTAAAAGCAGGTGCTTCATCATTGTCAGGCGTAGTAGAACCATGGGAACTCTGGTGGACCAGAAATCGCGATAACTATCTTTCTTTCAGAGAATCTATTGAATGGGCAAAAGTTGTTGAGCAAAGCGGTTCAAGGTCAATAACAGTCTATCCGGGTTATGAGGAAGCCCTTAAAATATTAGGTGATGCGTTAGTTGATAAAAACCATCATATCTCAATGCGTGCGGCAATTGCGCTCGGTAAAACCATTAATACCAAGACTAACCCGGTTTCAGTTAACGTGATAGAAACCCTGAAAAAGGCTAATGAGACAGAGACAAGATACTTTGTAAAGAATAATATTTTATTGGGGTCAAGTTTGTCAGGTGATAACTCTTTTGTTAATCTTATGAAGCAGGTAGCACAGGATAAACAGACACCGCCATTAAGACGCGCTTATGCAATTTTGGCAATGGGTAATATCAACGATGACCCTGAATTACCTAAAATAATGAGGAATATGCTGATTGAAAGAGATGATGATGAAGTAAAATCCTGCGTCTGCCTTTCATTAGGTAATCTCAAAGATGCTTCAGCAGTCCCTATTTTAGGCAAACTACTTAATGGAGCTGACGGTAGAAAAGAACACTCGGTAGTCAGGGCGTATGCGGCTTTAGGATTAGGCCGGATAGGAACTAAGGAGGCATTGAATGAGTTGAAACGGCCCACACCGACCAGTGAAAGGGATATTGATGTCTTATCGGCAATAGTGATTGCATTAGGATTGACCGGTTCTCCGGATGCAAAGGATATTATCCTGCCGTTCCTGACGCATAAAACAAATGCAACTCTTCGAGGGATAGCGGCTATTTCGTTAGCACAAATTAAAGATGCCAAGTCTTATGAACTTATTTCTGAGGCATTCCAGAAGAATAAATCTAATGAAGCCGACGGATTGATGTTACTTGCTTTAGCATTAACCGGTAATGACAAAGCCAAGGCTGATTTGAGAAAGGTTCTGGAGAACAAGAAATCAAGGACTTTGCTTATGGCTGCTGCCGCGATGGGATTGGGAATTCTTAAAGATAATGAAGCTGTTCCGACCATAGTTAATATGCTCAATGATGAAAAACAGTTAAATAATATCGTTCTGACGCCTTATCTTATCCTGTCTTTAGGAATGATTCAAGACCAGAGAGGTGTTGAGGTTCTGCAAAAGATATGGGATAAAATGGAAA
>JAZDFP010000254.1:0-3055 GCA_043807745.1 Planctomycetota bacterium | reverse complement strand
GGTGGGTTGTAGTTTGGAGGGTTAATTCAGGCAAAAGGGTAGTTTCTTTTTTAAAATCTTGCGACACATTATCCCAAAGGTCTATTCTTTCCCCTACTAATCTAATTGTATGATTTAGATAGGTTTTAGTCAGGGCAAGATAATTTTTTAATTCCAAGGTTCCTGCCCCACATCTTTCTTCCCGAAGGTAGTCACGGGTAACATTGTTATCACTTAAAAGTTGGAGATGTAAAATCCCGGTTATATCTTTAAATTTTTGGAGCTGTTTCGTCTCCAGTTCCCACCGCTTTGTCCCCTTAACATCATCGCGTTTTTTACGCTCATTAATATAATAAAAATAAGAATTCCCTTGTGAAATACTATCTTTCCTATACCTATGTTCTATTCCCTGCCCAAATCCTTGTTTTTCAAGGAAATTCAGATGTAATGAGCCGATAGACTCTGGGGTAAAGGGATATTCATAAATAATGCCTAAAGAATTTCCTTTTACCTTACTTTTACCTGGTTGGACAATCACCTTGGCTTTTTTTTCTTTCAAAGACCTTGAGAGCGAAGGTATATAAAATAATGGGATTTTCCCAACCCTAAAAGTGAGATTCTTTGCCATTATCTTATCATTCGGGCAGACTATAATTTTAGGGGTAGTTAGACAATAATGTGGTTTTGGCAAATTGCATGTACTGAACGAAGCATCTGTAAAGGTAATAGTTCCAGGCTCAAACAAAGCCTCCTTCCCCTTACAATAATAAGGTTGGACAAAAATATTTGGGGCTAACATTTTTCCCTGTTTTGTTTCCAAATTGTATTGGACTTCCTTACTTTCAATTTTAGTGCCTTGCTCATTTACCAAACCTACTCCTGACCCCTCCCAGGAGGGGAATAGCCCCCCATTACCTCTGGCTAAAAGTTCATTCCGGGTTAGATTTAATTGGATCCAATCTGCCTCTAACCGCATCTTGCCGGAATTTAATTTCACTTCACCCCAAAGGGTAACGATTTCTTCACCGGCTATTTTTAGATATTCTGCATGCTCTGCATGTTCAAGGATTACCTCTTCTTGAGCAGATAAACTTACGCCGGGTATTATTAATAAATTAAAGAACAGAAATAATCTTTTCATAACAGTTATTATACGGTTTTATAGACGAGTTGTCAATTTATTTTAATAATTTGTGTGCATTCGTAAAATTCGTGTCATTCGTGGTAAAATTTTCCTTGACAGAAACATACCTTTTGCCGTATAATATACATAGTAATTAAATGAAAAGGGGGGTAACGATGAAGATTGGTGTTTTGACCGGTGGTGGAGATTGTCCTGGACTTAATCCGGCAATTAGAGGGATAGTCTTGCGGGCAATGGATTTTGGCTATGAGGTTGTTGGAATTCAAGATGGCTGGAAAGGATTGGTCAACGGAGAGATACAACCGCTTGGTTTGAAAGATGTAGAGGAAATAATTTCACAAGGTGGAACTATACTTGGAACTTCAAGAACTAATCCATTTAAAAAAGAAGGGGATAAGGAAAAGGTATTAGAGAATATTAAAAAATTAGGGTTAGATGCCATTATTGCCATTGGTGGTGAGGATACCCTTGGGGTGGCAGAGAAATTTTATCAATTAGGGGTAAAAATCGTTGGAGTCCCAAAGACTATGGATAATGACCTCTCGTGTACTGATTATACCTTTGGTTTTGATAGTGCGGTGACTGTAGCGGTTGATGCTTTAGAGCGACTGCGAGATACGGCTAAGTCCCACAGAAGAATCATGATTTTAGAGGTAATGGGCAGGTATGCAGGTTGGGTGTCATTATTCACCGGTATTGCCGGTGGGGCCGACTGGATATTGATTCCGGAGATTACGGTTGATTTAGATAAGATGTGCGAGCATTTAAAAAAATCACGCCAGCGAGGAAAACTTTATGGATTAATCGTTACCTCTGAGGCGGTGGAACTACCCGGGATAAGCGAAGAAGAGCAGGAAAAGGATGCCTTTGGTCATGTGATTCTCAAAGAAAAAGGGGTAGGAG
Organism: Planctomycetota bacterium; assembly: GCA_043807745.1. Classification (GTDB taxonomy): domain Bacteria; phylum Planctomycetota; class MHYJ01; order JACQXL01; family JACQXL01; genus JAZDFP01. The sequence goes on along the minus strand of JAZDFP010000254.1, from coordinate 1,029 downwards.
AAAAATTAGCCGATGAGATTAATAAAAGAACCGGGATTGAGACAAGAGCCGCCGTAATTGGACACATTCAACGAGGAGGAGCACCAACGGTTTTTGACCGCATCTTAGGTATCAGGGTAGGAATAAAGGCGGTAGAGTTAATTGCCAACCGGGAATTCGGGCAAATGGCTTGTTTGAAGGGAAATGAGGTAGAAGGTGCTTCTTTAAAAGAGGCAACTGCCCAGCTTAAAATGGTCTCTGAGCAATGGTGTAAATTAGCTCAGACGCTGTTTAAATAATGGAGTTTAGACTTTAGCCTTTCATTGCAACGGGTGAAACCCTAAAGGGTGAATTCCAGGTAATATAACCATATAGTTTAAATTGACCTTTGTGATACTTTGTGTCTTCGTGACTTTGTGGCATAGCTATTTTATGTTTGGAGGTGAAAACTTGAGATTAAAAAAGGGTTTAATCGCAGGATTTTTTGCAGGCATAGTAAGGGTAATCTTAAATTTATTAAAATATAAGATGTTTAAAGATTATTATATTCTCCCTTCTTCATCTGGACATCAATTAGATGGAAACCCAACGCGATGGTTAGTTCAAACAGGAATTACAGATTTAATTGTAGGCATACTTTTTGGTCTGCTTTATGGGTTGTTAGTTAATTCCTTGCCGGGGAAGGGATTAAAAAAAGGACTTGGATATGGATTTGTTATCTGGATTATTAGTGAATGGCCAAGCCTGCTTATAGCCTGTATGACCGGGATGATAGACTGGATTTTAATTGTATTGTGGGGAATAGGTGGGTTAATAACCAGTTTGGTGATTGGGGTAGGAATAGTATTTATTTATGATGCGGTATTAAAAAAGGAAAATCCGAAACACGAAATACGAAATACGAAACAATGAGAGAAAATACAAAATTCGAAACAAGAGAAAAAATTATTTCGGATTTCGATATTCGGATTTCGAATTTTCCTTAAAAAGGGGGTAAAGAATGAAAAGAATAATTATTTTAGGCATAGGATTTAATATAATCCTTTTGTT
>JAZDFP010000253.1:0-4226 GCA_043807745.1 Planctomycetota bacterium | reverse complement strand
AACTCGCCAATAGTTGATTGCTGGTGCCGAACAAAGACCATGCAACCTTATATGCCTGTTCCTTGGCGCTTAAAAGAAATAAAAGAGGCATCAGCAAAGTAATAAATGTGGCTATGAATTGAGAACTTCTGCTTTTCCAATTGAACAATTCCTGGAATACATAGCGTCCTAATCTGGTGCAGACGTCTAATGTGTCATAGATAAAGGTTGAGAATGCCAGAAGCGCAAAAGACAATGCAATATTAAAATCAATGCCTAATAATCCTAAATACTTGGCAATACCGGATGCATATATCTGACCAGGGTCGCCTTTTAATAAGGCATCACCTGATTTTATAAACATAATTGTAGAGAGCGCCAGAAGCGCTACAACTGCTTCAAGAAGCATCCCGCCATAACCAATGAGTTTGGCATCAGTTTCCTTGTTCAGTTGTTTTGAGGTGGTGCCTGAGCCGACAATAGCGTGGAAACCGGAGCAGGCACCGCAGGCTATGGTTATTACCAAAAGCGGCAGTAGTGGTTTACCATTGGCAATACTCTTGAATCCATCAAGATTGACAGCCGGATAACTGGTTGTAAATCCTCCAAAAAATACCCCGATTAGGCCTGCCGCAATAGTTATATACAAAAGGAAACCTCCTAAATAACCGCGTGGCTGGAGTAATAACCAAACCGGTATCACTGCGGCAAAAAAGCAATATGCTAATATGACCACATCCCATTGTTTAGCGCTGACTGTGCCCAGAAAGTTTAATATATCCTGCGGTAAGCGGGGTCCGACCCAGATGACAAAGAAGACCAACGGCACAAAAATAATCGTGGCTAACCAGAGCGGGAGTTTGAATTTATACAACGCAACTCCCATTATCAAGCCAACTGCAAGATACAGGAATGACGATGCGGCTACTGCAGGCCCGTAAGATTCGTTTGATACTACAGTCTTGAATGTCTGGGCAGTCATATCAGTAAAGGCAATAATTACATATACAAGGGTCAGCCAGATAAAACATAGGAAGAGTAAGAAAGCAGTTTTAGAGATATGTTGTTTGACGATTTCAGCGATAGATAGTGCCTTATGTCTGACTGAAGCGACCAGTGCGGTAAAATCATGCACACCGCCTATGAAAATAGCACCCACGATAATCCAGATAATTGCAGGTAGCCAGCCGAAATAGATACCGGCTAATATAGGTCCTGCAATCGGACCGGCTGCCGCAATAGCCGAGAAATGCTGACCCAAGAGAAGTGATGCCTTTGCCGGAACATAATCAACGCCGTCATTTATGGATACTGCAGGAGTGGTGGCATCAGGGTCAAGTTTCAGAATCCGCGCCACAAAACGACCGTATAATAAATAACCTAAAAGAAGAAGAACAAAACAGGGAAAGATAACAAATAAGATATTCATAGATTCATTATAATAATGAAATATCTGAGGAAGACAAGAAAATTCCTATCCATTTTAGTGATACATAGAATCTTAAAAATGATTCAGGGTGCGTTACCTCCAACGAGATAACGCACCCCTCCTCCAATGACTACCTTTTTATCCGCCGAAGCCCGTTAGGGCAAAGGCTGGATTACGTTGTAGTCAAACCTACCTGAATGTGCAGATATAACAAGCCGCTTCCGTCCACTTGCCAGGAGCAGAAGCACTTGTCCACTGCCGGTGTTGCCACAAAGGCATCGCATCTTGCCGTCTCTCTTAACTTGGTTAAGAGTGAGGCATTGACCGCATTCTCAGCATCAATCGCATCCTGTTGCATACCCTGGTTTATCACCAGTTGTCCACCCTGCATCAATCTCTGCTGGATAGCGGCTTTGACTGCGTTACTTTCCCTCGGCGTAGTGATGTTGTAGGGAGCGCCGTCGGCATAATCGGCTTCCCGAATCCAACCGCTTACCCTTTCATCACCCACCAGATAATAGGTCGCGATTGGAGCAACGCTCCGACCACGAATCTTATCACCCGTCAGACGCAGTGTCTTATCCGCTACCTTGAGCGCCCAGCGAACCTTGGCGTTGTCAACCTTTTCCTTAAAGACCTTGGCAACGATTCCATCAACTGTGGCAAATGCCGCATTGATTTTATCGTTCCAGTCATTGAAAGCCGTGCCGATATTCTCGGCATGACTGCCTCTGATGCCTCCGGCTGGTCTGCCTCGCTTGGAGACATAAGTATCCGGCACATAGAGGGCATAGCCCTTAGTAGCCGGGTCAGCCACTTTAAGGATGAAGGTTCCGTCATCCGGAATCTTTGCCTGCCTGCGGTCATTGATGCGCTCGGCATTGTTCTTCAAGCCATCAGCCCACTTATCAGGCATATCACCGGAGACCTCCCAGGTTACCGGCACATACAGTTTCAGTTCAAATTTCTTGGTAAACATAACAATCTCCTTTTCTTTTGCCACAGAAACACAGAGGACACGGAGTCCGTTAGTTGGGCGGACTGTGTCCATCTGTGTTTATCTGTGGTTTCTTATGTTTTGAGGTTAGCAAAAGCATCTTAGCTTCAGGAATCCGGGTATCAGGTATCCCTACTGACGCACGGGGGATACATTCCTTAGACCAGACATCCTCGTTTACCCGTCTTCCTGCCCGCCTTTGGCGGGTGAAGCGGGCTCTCCTCCATAGTATACTACCGACGACCCCCCACCCTTTTGCGGAAAAATATGAGAATTATTGCGAAATTCTTGCTATCTTTCTTGATTTGCTATGCGGGAGTGTTATGCTGATGGTATGGGTAAACGATTAGAACTGGTCTGGCCGAATAAGGAAAAGGTTTTCCTGGGACTGGCTCAGGACGGTAAACCCATCTGGGGCACCAAGGACGATATAGAAACCCGAACCATGATTCAGTTAGACGCATTCGGCAAAGTCAATAAGGATAATCCGGCTAACCTCTACCAGCAAGGCGATAACCTCTTAATCAAGGGTGATAACCTGCTGGCGCTCAAATCATTAGAACACCACTTCGCAGGTAAAATCAAGTGCATCTACATTGACCCGCCGTTTAATACTGGCAATGCCTTTGAACACTATGACGACGGACTGGAACATACCATCTGGCTTTCTATGATGAAGGCAAGATTGGAGATTCTGAAAAAATTACTAACGGAGGACGGAGCAATATTTGTTCACATTGATGATACAGAAATAGGATACCTTTTAGCATTAATGAATGAGGTTTATGGAAGAAATAATTATGTTGCTCTTTGTACAATACGAAGAAGTTCACCCACTGGACATAAATCTATTAATCCTGGGCCAATGAATACCAGTGATTACGTTTTAATTTATGCTCGACAAAAAGACAAATGGACTTATACAAGATTATTTACGGCTCGTAGTCGTGATAAATCATATTCAAGTTACATAGTAAATTTTGAACAGGGTTATTCTTATTGGGAGATTGCACCACTAAATAATGTCTTCATAAAATCAATGGGTTTCCCCAGCTTAAAAGAAATAAAGCAATTATTTAGTAAAGAAGAAATTGAAATCAAACTAAATGAATTTGTTAAATCTAACGCTCATGCTGTGATAGAACTAGCATTACCAAATTATGAAGGTGTTAGCGAAGCGGCAAGAAAACTTATTGATAAATCTAAAGAAAAAATAGGTAAGATATTTGTTCTAAAACGAGATGAATATTCAGATATGTATTTTATAAATGGGAGAAGGATTTTATTTTATAAAGATAAACTCAAGGAAATTGATGGTGAAGTAGTAGCGGGCGAACCATTAACAACAATTTGGAATGATATTCCATTTCAAGCTTTATATCTTGAAGGAGGAATCTCAATGCCTAAAGGGAAAAAACCAGAGAAATTAATTCAACGCATATTAGAAATGACAACTTCTCGAAGCGACTGGGTTCTGGATTCTTTTTTAGGCAGTGGCACAACTACGGCAGTAGCGCATAAGATGGGTCGTAAGTGGATTGGCATAGAGATTGGCGAGCAAGTAGAAACGCATTGCTTACCTCGTTTGAAAAGAGTCGTCAGCGGAGAAGACCAGACAGGTATTAGTAAATCCGTCAACTGGAAAGGTGGCGGTGGATTCCGTTACTGTGTCTTAGGCGAGAGTCTATTTGCTAAAGATAAAGAGACCGGATTAATAATGATAAACCCGAGATATACCAACGGGCTTTTGGTCAATGCGGTGTGTAATCTGGAAGATTTCCGTTTGAATAACCATAAACTCTGGCACGGGGTGCGGGGCAA
>JAZDFP010000252.1:0-2048 GCA_043807745.1 Planctomycetota bacterium | reverse complement strand
CGCTCCACCTCGCCGCCAAAATCCGCATGACCCGGCGTATCAAGAATATTTATGCGCACGTCTTTCCACCAAACAGAACAATTCTTTGCGGCAATGGTAATCCCGCGCTCTTTTTCAAGGTCCATATTGTCCATCACCCGCTCGGAGACTTCCTGATTCTGGCGGAATACACCGCTTTGCCTGAGCATAAAATCAATGAGCGTGGTTTTGCCGTGGTCAACGTGGGCAATGATGGCAATATTGCGTATTTTTTCGTTATGCTCTGTTTTTCTCATATTATAAATCTATTGAATTATGACCGTTATCCCCTTAAATTACCATGATTCTCCCGCCCGCTTCGCCACCCTTTCTGGACAACCCGAAAGGACAACGAGGCAAGAAGATAAAAATACCTCTCTTATTTAATTATTAGTTGATGAGAAAGGCTTTTAATTGGCTGACCGAAACATTGACGTTCTGAAAAAGACGGGCGAGTTCCTTGCTAACTTCCTTACTGTCATCCAAAACGAGAGGCAATTCTTTCATTCCTATTACAAAAGACTCTTCTTTATAAAGTGTTTTCAGTTCCTTCAGGATGGCGTTATATTTCTCGGCATAGATATTAGCATAGTAACTCGGGTTGCCGGAACTTAAGGTGCTTAAATTATTATAAAGCGATTCCACTAAACGTTTAATTGTTTCTTTATCCATATTATCAGCATATTATTTTGGGGGAAAAGGTCAAGAAAAATTAGTAAACGGATTAAGCAGATACCCCTAAGGGATTTTTATTAAATAGAATCACGTTAGGGATAGAACTGATTAAACAGATTAAAATAATGTAAAAAGGAAAGAAGTCTTAAATCAGTTAAATCCCGTTGTTAATTTAAGAAGGTTTTCGGGCTTTTCTAATCTTATGCCTTACGATAATAAAAACCACGCCGAGAACGAAAAGGAGCAATAGCCATAATTTAATACGACCGATGAAAAAAGCTATCTGTTTAATTTCGCCCTCAAAATGAAATCCCAACCAAACCAATAAGGGCACGCTAATTAAAGCCGCCAGAAAATCCATCAGGATAAAATGTCCGACAGACATTTTTGAGACACCGGCAAAAAGATATATCCAGGCGCGTAATCCCGCGGCGAATCTGCCTACAAAAATAGTGGATTTACCGTAATGCTTATAAAACTTATGGATTCTGTCTATCCGATGCTGGGTAAAAAAATAACAAAATGGTCTCCAGGTATAAATCCGCTCCCCAAAGTTATACCCCAGTCCATACAACATCAAGTCACCTAATAAAACAGAAATCAGTGTTACCAGTATCATCAGTTCCAGTTTGGCAAAACCGTTAGCGGTTACAAATCCGGCTGCCAGAAGAATAATATCCTCGGGAACAGGGAATCCGACACTGGTCAAAAACAATGTAATAAATACACCCAGATAAGAGAAAAGGTCACGCGATAAGTAATTAATTAATTGGTCTAACATAAGTGTTTAAGATGTTTTTTGAGTGTCGGTTGTTAAAATCTCAATAAGATGAATCTCGTATGTCAGGTCTTTACCAGCCAGCGGATGATTGCCGTCTACCGTTACATCTTTATCGGTAACCTCAATTACCCGAATAAATATGTGCTGACCATCATTACTGGTAACACGCAATATCTGGTACACTTCCGGAGTTATGTGACCGGGAAATTGTTCTCGTGGGATTACCGATTGCAATTCCTTGCGATGCGGTCCGTAGGCTTTATCAGCCGTAATCCGGACAGTTTTCGTGTCTCCCGCATTCATCCCGATTACTGCTTCTTCAAAACCAACGATTACTTCTTCAGAACCTATGGTAAATTTCAAAGGTTCCTTCCCAGTAGAATTATAGAATTCCGTGCCGTCATCCAGTTTACCTATATAGTTGACCCGGACCGTATCACCTTTTTTTGCTTGAGCCATAGTTGTTCTATTTTCAGTGACTCGCTACCTGATAATATTAACAGCGGTAGCAAGTTTTTGCTGCATCTTCACCCCGTTAGAAAGACCCGTAAGAAGTTCATCAGACAAACTATTG
>JAZDFP010000251.1:0-5186 GCA_043807745.1 Planctomycetota bacterium | reverse complement strand
CAGTGCCACTGTGGAATCACGAACCAAGATGGCAATCATAGCCGCTGAAAATATCATTGCTGTGCTCCAAGGCAAAAAACCTCGTTTCGTAGTGAATTCATTCAAATAAATGAAACCTATTTATACTACATCAGAAAAGGTTATTTTAGGCCTTTTAATCCTATTGTTATTCTGTGTTTCGACAGTTGTTATCTTCAGTAAGACTTCCAAAATACCAGCACTTTTTTCTCACGAGCGTAATTTCTACTTGATAGATATAAATACAGCATCTTTTAAGGAGTTGTGTCTTATCCCTTATATATCCCATAATATTGCTTACGAAATTATTAAATATCGGCAGGAAAAGAGAGGAATAAATAACATGGATGAATTGCTATCAATCAAAGGTATCGGACGGGCAAAATTAAAAATGATAAAGGGCTACTTAAAGGCAATGCCTAAATAATCCCAAATCACCGGACACCTCAACAGAACATACTAAATTAATACAGAATTAATCTCCTACACCTGTTGGAACATTATCTGAAGACGGAGGTGGAATTGGCTGGACCGCCGGCGGTGTAGGTGTAGTCTTTTTAGTTGATTTAGAAGATTTAGACTCTTTTTTTGGTGCTGTCGGGATAAATAATTTCCAGCCAGGTTTAAGTGTAGTTTCAGGAGTGGCTAATTTGTCACGATTTGCTTCAAAGATTAGATTTTTCTTTGAACTATCATTATAAAATTTACGGGCTAATCTCCAGAGACTATCACCCTTTCGAACCGTATAATATGTGCCTGATTTCTTTTCATAAGTTGTATATGTCTCTGGAGTTTGTTGATTACTTATTCCTGTCGCTTGTCTGTTACCTATAGATTTTTCAGCCTGCGGAATAACTAAAGTTGTCCCAACCTTAAGATTATTCGGATTACTTATTTTAGCACGATTTGCTTCATGAATTATTTTCCATTTACTACCATCATTATAAAAATTCTGTGCGACTATCCATAAGGTATCTCCTGTTTTAACAGTGTAAGAAGTCTCAGCAGTCATAGTTGGCGTCATTGATGAATAGGGATAGAAAGATTCTGTACCGATACTATCTGTAATAGGTGAAATTGCTGTTGATGTCAAGTCTGTAGGTGTAATCGGTGTTGAGAATGTAGATGTAATAGGTTCAAAGATAGGCTCTGATTCCATCGGCTGTCCACTATCAAATAAACCCAATTGCCAGAAAACTATACCTAACCCGATTAAAAATATAACGATTATAATAGCAATTGCGGTTACTGGTTTCATAATAAAATCTCCTTTCTTAATTTAACCATTCGCTTATAGGAGCGAAAAAATAGTCTGATTTATTTATATTATTTTACTTCTTTTTTATCCTTACCGAGTAATAAAGAAGTCGCGATAAAAATACTTGAATAAGTTCCCACGACCACGCCAATAATCATTGGGAATGCAAAGGAAGCAATACCTCCTCCACTACGCACCGTAATACCAAACAGAATCGTGACCGTCAAGAATACTGTCAACGATGTCCAGATTGTCCTGCCTAATGTCTCATTAACACTACGGTCTATTATTTTTCTAAGAGACTCTCCTTTCATTAGTTTGATATTCTCTCTGATTCTGTCAAATATTACAATAGTATCATTAACAGAATAACCGATAACTGTCAAGAAAGCGGCAACCGAAGAAAGATTTATTTCAAGACTCATTCCCCATGATTTTGGGATAAGCATATTGAAAAGTATAACACTGCCAAGGCTGATTAAAACATCGTGAACAAGGGCAATTACAGCCCCAAGCCCGAATTTGAATTCAAATCTCACAGCCAGATAAAGAATCATTCCAAACCAGGAAAGAATCACGGCAATAACGGCGTTGCGTTGCAATTCACGAGCTACTGCACCACCTATATTTTCAACACGCGAAAATGGTCCTGCAGAAAACCCTAATTCATCACGCACAATCTTTTCAAAAGCGATATCATTATCTTCCTTAAAATAAAGGTTATATAATCTAGTCGATGCATTTACAGTTGGTGTTACGATATCTCCGGATTCTTCAGGTGCAATGAATGGCTCTGAAAAACCTTCCTTAATACAACGGTCTTTCAACTTTTCCTGAACAGATTTAATATCAATATTAGAAGCTAACTTTACAGTTATTCTAAAACGGTAATCCCTTATTTTTGATATGGCGGTGCTTGAGATTATCTGGTCAGCAATAATTTTACCTATAAAAGTCTTCTGAAGGTCGTTTTTGAATTCCTGAACTTTATCAGCCGTGGTAACAAACCTGGTTCTAATCTGGAATTCATTAGAAGAAAATTGTGACTGGTTGAAAATACCAGACAAAGATGACTTAACATCACCTTTAAGATGTTGTAAAACGCTCTGAACCTCGGCATCGGGATATTTAGTCAGTGTCTCTTTTGTTGCACTATCAACGGTCGTAATACCCCGAATAACATCTCTTACCTCACCGATATTCATCGGAGTAGCAAAATTAATATTCAAGACCGTTCCACCGGTAAAGTCAATACCGTAATTATCCCTGCCTTTTAAGAAAAATATCACAATAGAGAATATGACCAATAATACAGAAATCGTTTTTAATACACCGGAGATTTTCATAAATCCAATATTAGGCTTGGTGAATAATTTTAACATAGAGAATGATTTGAGCAAACCGTTTTCTATAGCCGCACGAAGCATTACCTTTGAAGCAAAATAACCGGTAAAAAGTGTGGTAATAATACCGACAGAAAGGACTATGGCAAATCCTTTAAGCGGACCCGTTCCGAAATAATAAAGTATAATACCTGCTAATAATGTCGTCAGGTTTGCGTCAACCACTGTAATCAGAGCGCGATTAAACCCTGATTCAAATGCCGCCATGATATCTTTACCTTTATTAATTTCCTCTCTGATACGTTCATAAAAAATGATGTTGGCATCAACTGCCATACCCAAAGTCAGAACTAATGCAGCGATACCCGGCAAAGTCATAGTCGCATTGAAAAATGATAATATTCCCACCAGCAGAAGAAAGTTCATCACCATACCGATCACGGCAATAAGACCGGCCAGGTGGTAATAAATAAGCATAAACAAAATAACCGCACTGACGGCCAGAACAAAAGAAATGATACCTCTTTTGATAGCATCTTCACCGAGTGATGGACCGACAAATGATTCGCTAATGATTTCTAATGATGCAGGCAGACTACCCGAACGCAAAACAGTAGCCAGGTCCTGCGCCTGCTGGAGAGTAAACCGACCGGTAATTATACCTTCACCACTGGGAATAGGAGTATTAATTAATGGCGCTGATACTAATTTATTATCAAGAATAATTGCAAGTCTTCTATCTTCACCTGTCTCGCTTTTGGCATATTTTTTAGTAAGGTCAGCAAATGTCCTTGTTCCGGAAGGATTCATTTTAAAGTCAACTATAACCCCTTCAAACTGTGCCCAGTGGCTTCCAGCCTTCACAATGTGTTCTCCGGTTAGTTCTGCTTTTTCACGGACCAAAACCCGTAATCCGCGTTCATCACTATCTTGTGAACCTTCTTTATCATACCAGACATATCCTGAAGGCGCCCTGGGGAATTTATCCGTGAAATCCTCCACTATCTTCGCATCAGCCTCTAATTTAAATTCAAGTCTACCGCTGGAAAGAATTATTTTCTTAATCCGTTCCACCTCAGACATATTCATACCGGGCAACTGAATTAATATTTGCTCATCGCCATATCGCTGGATACGCGGTTCCTTCAAACCGTATAAATTGATACGGCGTTCAATTATTTCCTTGGCTCGTTCGGTATATTCACGGATACTGCTTTTTTCTACGCCTTCTTTCTTGAGGGCAACGCGGATTTCCGAACCGCCCTGTAAATCAAGCCCGAGTTCAATTTTATTGCCATCAAACCACTCACCCGGACCGAAAAGAGGTTTATCACTACTGGGATAAGAAAAATAAGCCGCAATACCTACAAGAATCAGTATAAGGAATAACTGCCACTTTGAAGTTTCACTCATTTTTATTCTTCTCCTTTATCTGACACGCCGGCTGCTCTCTCCACACCGATAATAGCGCTCTTAGCCAATCTCACCTTTGTGTTATTACTATCATCAATCTTTAAAGTCACCTCGTTATCCTTAGCAGATAAAACTGTGCCGTAAATACCGCCGGTAGTAAGGACATAATCATTCTTCTTTACATTCTGAATCATTTGAATCCGTTGCTGTTCCTTTTTCTTCTGCGGACGAAGTATTAAAACATACAGTAAAACAAACATCAGCGCAAAAGGAAGAAGCATTGATAAAAAACCACTCATTTGATTTGTTGCACCCTGTGCTAATTGCAGAATATTCATTTTTATCCTTTCAGATTAATTAGTAAACTGATTAAGTGGATAATTAGCCAAATCCGCGGTTACTTTCATATTTTCCTATACCTAAAAAATATAAAAGTGGTAGTTTAGTTATATCTGATTTTTAATGCAAGAAATTTATGGAAAAATAATTATATGCTTATCTATTCTACCGTTGTACAGGAAAGCGATTTGACTTAACCAACCAACTAACCACCTACTTGACAACAACCTGAATTATACGGAAATAGACTCTTTGATTATGTAGCAACAACAGGAATAACAACTGTGGTTGTAGCAGTAGCAGGGTAATGCATTTAAATATTAAATATGAAACATAAAAATTATTTTGATTTTTACACTTTGATATTTGATTTAATCAAACCAAATAGTGTATAATAGAAAATATATGCGGACATACTTTACGCTTGTTAAAAATACCTTGAAACTACATCATCAGTCATTTATTGTTGATGGTCATTCTGATACCTTTTCTAAAATCGTGATGCCAGAGCATCAAAAGACTCAAGGTAAAAATAAATATCATTCATCAATCAACGATTTTTTCCATAATGCAGGTAAGACAAAAACCGGCACTGTTGCTTCTTCTCATATTGATTACCAGCGTCTCAAAGACGGCGGAGTGAACCTGCAATTTATGGCGATATATACACCGCCTGATTTTATCGGCCCTTCGGCAACAACCTATGCAATGAAGATGCTTTTTGAAATATTATACGCCATCAAACAAAGTAAGAATTCCGCCAAAGGCGGATCTGCCTCTGGCACAGGGAAGCAAGGAAAAGACTGCATCCGACA
>JAZDFP010000250.1:0-2035 GCA_043807745.1 Planctomycetota bacterium | reverse complement strand
CCGCAATGAATTAAATAAATTACCGAACGTCCTTCCGCGGTAAATAATACAGGCAACTAAATCAACTTCCCGGGCAAATTTATCGGCGAAGTCTAAACCGATTAGCTCTCCGTTTCCCAAAGCAACCGGATGATTAGGATCAGCTTGGTGAATTTTTTTCGCTAAATCATTTACGCAGGAATAATAAATTTCAGCGCGCATCGCTTTTTGTTTCTGGGGGTCAGTTTCGCTGTCTATTTCATCGGTAGACCAAGGATTTACCCTGCCGAGAAAAGAATAATTATTTTCATTACCTAAGATCCACATCAAAACCCCCGGTTCTTCCTTATAGGCATTAACCATATCCATTACTTCTTGTTTAATTCTTCTCTCAAAATCCCTATCTCCGTAAAGAGGGCAGGGGTATTCCCAAAAACCCAGCCAGTGCCCCAAAATCGTGCGAATTCCGTAGAATTCATATAAATCCCTGATTACATTTTTTACTGCTTGCGTATCCTTACCCGGCTGATAAATCCTAATGGTATTAATTCCCATATCCTTCATTAACTTACCGTCAATCAGCCAGGGTTTATTAGGATCAGACCACCAATCGTATTCATGATTCTTTCCTATGGGGATAGGGTTGTAGCAGACTCCTTTTACGATATAGGGCCTGCCCTTTACAATCAGCTGATAGTGTTTGTTTTTAAATGTTTTTATATAGACGTCGGCTTTTGGCCTCGAAGCCATACCCAGAAGGCAAGTTACTAGCCATAAACCACAAACCGCAAGTAGAATGTACTTGCGGTTTGTGGTAAATTGAGTTACGACTGATTTATTCGTACTTAATCTCATCCAGATAGAATGTCGCGCCTTCGGGGTTGTTATCGATATTAGCTGCCCAAACAAAACCACCGATAATATAGGACATATCCTTGCCCTTTAAATCAATGGTATATTGGGTCCATTCTTTATTAAGGATTACCGGGCCAATGGATGCGCTATCCGAGTCAAAGTACTCGCCCATAATTCCGCCGACCTTGAACTCTTCAATGCGCTCTGCGCCTTTTTCTCCACGCGCCCAGAAGCTTACTTTTTCGGCTTTGGACAGATCAAATCCTCCGTCAGCATCACCCCAGTTGTTAGCGGGATTCTGCCAGAATATTCCTGCCCAACGCGCACCCTGGCTAGCTTGAGCATTGTAGATTATCTTTATACAAGAATCTCCTAAATAAGCATCATCCTTTGATGCGCCGTCATATTTTATATCGCCGTAATCTCCCATCCAGCCTGAAGGAATATAATGATTATTAATTGAGCCCCTGTCAGCATAGACATAAAAAGGCAACTTTTCAGGCATCTTTACCTGCGGGGTTACGCTAGGGTCAGCTTGGAATTTTACATCGTCAATATAGAATTTAGCTCCCTCTGGATTCAAATCAACTGTAGTAACCCAGCCAAAACCACCACTGACATAGGAAAGATCGTAGCCGGCAAGATTAATTGTATATTCTTTCCATGTATCAGTCAACTCAACCGGGCCCATTTCAACAGAAGCAGAATCTGCATAAGTGCCCGTAATCCCTCCTACAATAAACTTCTGGAGTATCTCTGCGCCCTTTTCTCCGCGCGCCCAAAAGCTAAGCTTTGTCATTCCTGTAAGGTCGAATCCACCTTTTTTACTCCCCCAGTTATTAGCCGGATTCTGCCAATATACGCCAGCCCAACCTTGGCCTTGCGACTTCTTAGCAGAATAGGAGAATTCCATACAAGTGCTTCCGGAATGAGGGTCCTGCATATACTGGTCATTTAGCTTTATATCGCCATAATCCCCCATCCAACCTGAAGGAATATAGTGATTCTCGCGGTTATTCTTATCTAGATAAACCATAAACTCTCTGGGTTTATCTGCCGGTTTTTCTTCTGCCTTCGTACTGATTGGCATCGCTAGAATCAATGCCGCTAAAACTACTAATAACTTCTTCATACCCCAACACCTCCCTTTCATTTCTAATAAAGTTTTTTCATTTTTTATTTTTGATATTTGATTTTTGAT
>JAZDFP010000249.1:0-5232 GCA_043807745.1 Planctomycetota bacterium | reverse complement strand
ATCTACCGTCACCCTGTTAGAAATATTTGGTATGATTTATGATATAGGAAAGTATACTCTACGGACATAAATAAAATTTAGCCACTCCCGACAAAGTCTGTCGTGAGAGCATGGTCAGGGTTCGTGGAGTCAGGACGAACTTCATTTGGCGAATATATTACACGATTCGCCTTCCCGACTCGTGTTCTCCCGATGAATTCTATCGGGACGGGAGGACGGGTTGGCAGTGGAATCGCCTGCGTGCCCCGTTAGAAAGAACCATAATTGACACGAAGTGTCATTCTGAGCGCAAGCGAAGAATCTCTAACCATTAGTAGTAGACCCTTCGTCCCGCACAGGCGGGACTCAGGGTGACCGCCTACGGCAGTCATATTAGTCCCTCACCCCGACCCGAAAACTTTCTAACGGGCTGGGAAGCTAATCCCGCCAAGGCGGGACTACTGCGTTGGAGTAAGATAATACCAAGTAAAATAATCAGTCCAGAGGTCAATATTTTCACTACCAGACCAGTGGTAACCATCAAGCATGCATAGATAATAACTGGTAGAAGAATTATCTGTGTGGTGGTTTTTACCACCGGGTGTTTACTTATATATCCCGCTAATTGGGGACTATATTGATAGTAAACCGATAGTGCTCTTTGTCCAATTCCGCTGGTTATAAGATATCTATCTCTGAATTGTCTTAATAGTATAACCGGTTTTGCCAGTGGCGAGCCATATGCTGCGGTGGCAATAAAACAAGGTAGAAATTTCTTGCCTTCGCCACTACCGCTGGAACCTGCCTGGCTTTCTTCCTTTTCTATGCTAAAAGCAATTACACCCTGGTAAGGCGTGCTTCCATTCAATATGGTAATATAAGCAGTGTAGGTTTGCTGGTTATCAATAGCCGGGTTATCCCAGTTAACCCTGAAGACACCCCAACTGTCGTGCTGGGAGGCTGTCAAGGTCTTGGTCATAGTATCGGAGAAGTTACGGATTTCAATATTGACGCTGTTAGGTGTCGGTATTATCAAACCATCATAGACTAACCATGAGGTAACTTCTAACTTGTTGGTTGAGGGATTATAATTGATGTAACCCTTGACCTCCCATGAGTGGAATGTAAAGGTTCCGGCTACCTCGTTTATTTTGAATGTTAAAGCACTCCTAAAAGGCACTCCTGAATAAGTAAGTTCAGCCTTTGCCCAATAGGTCGTGTTACTCTGTAAGCCGGTATTTTCCCATGGTATCCTGAAAACTCCTTCTATATCAGGAGAAGATGATTGTAATGACTTGACGAAATTTCCTGCTTGGTCATAGATATCAATACGCAAACTGTCTGGTAATGGGTCATACATAATTATACCATCACGCATAAACCAGGAAGTAGTAAAGAGACTATCATTAATTGGGTTATAATTAAAGTCAACCATTACCTGCCAATTGTGGATGACTGAGGATTCCATATAAAGTGTAAAGGTCTTATCTCTATCGGCAACCCATTCCTCTACGGCCTCTTCCAGATAACCTGTTTTAGAAACAATGGTTCTATAAGTGCCATAGGGATAAGCCCAGGTTTTGGGTGATGAAACCGGATATTCAGACCAGCCACGGCTCGGGTCCATAAAGGTCAATGCCCTCATATGTTGTAGGGTTATTTTATCTTTAACTTCAAAGGTGATATAATAATAGTCAATCCTGAAGGTATTAGGACTGCGACCATAAGAGGTTAAATCCCTGCTATCACAAACCATCACCTTGGTTCTTGTTTTGACTCCGGTAATTGGAGGTGAGCCCCATTCATCAGGTATTTTCCAATAGTAAGAACCTGTATTTGGAGTATCAGAAATAACAAGTATCGGGTTATTAAAGGTATCAGTTGCAGCATCTATAGAATAGTAGATGTTTACTGAAGGAACTGTTCCGGTTATCACCCAATTAATAGTCTGATATTCATTAGTAATCCATCTTTCTCCGCCAATAGGTTTGGTTACTATGATATCCGCCTTAATCTTAAAGCCGACCGAATCATCATTAATATCAGGGGCTGTCGGTAAAGATACCCTAACTTTGACCCTATCATCCGGCGTGATATCGTTAGGAACAGTCCACATAAAGAGATTAGCGCCTACATAGTTACTGACTGCGGAACTAATCGTGAGAATATCGGTCTGGAAATTATCTTTGGAGTATTCCAATTTAACAGTAGGCATAGTGCCGAAAGTAGTCCATCGTATCTCCTGTTGACGACCTACAATATATACATCACCAATGGTAGGTTTAGTCACATCAAACCAGCCTCTTATCCTGAACCCATTATCAGAGACACCATAAACCGCTGGATTGGACGCATCAGCGACCTTGACCTTAAACCGGAAATCAGGGGAAATATCATCCGGAATGGTCCAATTATAACTGCCCGTGTTACCGAATGTTGATACTATAGTATTAGTAACTGTCGCGAAATCATCGGATGAATAATATAGTGTGACAAAATCAATCGTGCCGGTCCAGGTCCAACTGATAGTCTGCGTAGTAGTAACAACATATGTTTCGTCTCCATTAGGCGCATCTACAGTAATTGATTCTTGGGCAAATAGACTTGTAGTTCCAATCAATAGTATTAATAAGACCGCCATCGTAATTGATATGTATTTTATCTGATTATTCTGTTTCATAATAGTTTCTCCTTATTTCTGTGGTTTATAAGAGTGATGTTAATAATTATATACCAAAAGATTAAATTTGTCAATGATGATTTTGGTAATTACCGGCTAAATAAAGTTTTCTTGACATACGAGAATGGTATTTGCTATGGTTAGCACTATGTCTTTACATATTTATAACACCTATTCCAAAAAGAAAGAGGAATTTAAGCCGATAGAGCCGGGTAAGGTGCAAATTTATTCCTGCGGTCCGACGGTCTATAGCCACCCTCATATCGGTAATTTCCGTTCATTCATAGCCGCTGATATTTTATGCAGGTATCTACGCTACAAGGGGTATGAAGTTACACAAGTAATGAATATCACTGATGTCGGTCATCTGACCACTGATGACAATCTATCTGCTGATGTTGAAGGCGTGGATAAGATTCAGTTAGCAGCCCAATCAGAAATGAAGACACCAAAGGAGATTACGGGATTTTATACAAGTAAGTTTTTTGAACTGGTAAAAACATTGAATCTACAGCCGGCTAATCATTATCCCAAGGCGACTGACCATATTCCTGAGATGATAGAAATGGTCAAGAAACTATTAGAAAAAGGTTATGCCTATGAAATTAATGGCAATGTTTATTATGAAATCAGCCGTTTTGAGAAATACGGCAGGCTATCAGGTAATACGTTGGAAAATCTGAAAGCCGGAGCAAGGGTTGAGGTCAAGAGTGATAAAAGAAACCCGATGGATTTTGCGCTCTGGAAACAAGACCCTAAGCATCTGATGCAATGGGATAGTCCGTGGGGCAGGGGTTTCCCGGGCTGGCATATTGAATGTTCGGCTATGTCATTAAAATATCTTGGTAACGAAATAGATATCCATACCGGCGGTGAAGATAATATTTTTCCTCATCATGAATGCGAAATTGCCCAATCAGATGCATTTATCGGGAAACAGGTTGTTCAACGTTGGTTTCATACAGGGCATCTTCTGGTAGATAATCAGAAGATGTCAAAATCGCTGGGTAATTTTTATACGGTAGATGATATCTTAAAGCAGGGATATCATCCTCTGGTTTTGAGATATGCCTTGATGAGCAGTCATTATCGCCAGCAGATAAATTTCAATATGGACTTATTGAAATCGGCGCACGGTGCAATAGAACGACTTAGGAATTTCAAGAGGATGATAGAAGACAAAAGTAGTGAATCAAATGGGGCTACATCTAAAATAGATAAGAAACTACCCCGAAGTAATTCCCGACATTCGTCGGGACAGGCGGGACGGAGTTTATCCCGCTTCGGCGGGGCTGAGGCTCCGCAAGGTTTATTGATTAAGGTAAGGAAATCATTTGAGGAATCACTTGATGATGACCTTAATATTTCTGCAGCACTCGGGAGTATATTTGATTTCGTAACGGAGGTAAATAAATTATCCATTTCTTCTGCTGATGCAACAGGCATAAAACAGACGCTGAATGATTTTGATAAAGTATTAGGTATATTAGAAATAGAAAAGGCTGAGAATCTTGATGATGAGATAACAAGGTTAATTAACGAGAGAGAGAATGCCCGTAATAGAAAAGATTTCAGACGTGCTGATGAAATAAGAGATATACTTTATAAAAAAGGAATTGTTTTGGAAGATAGTGCAAATGGCACCAGATGGAAAAGAGTATTATAATTGAGCAATCTTGTCAATAACTGTTTGGAGGACCGAATCGGGGGTGGAAGTGCCGGTGGTAATTCCGATAGAGTAGTATTTTTTCAATGTGCGCAACGGTAATTCGGATACCGATGCCACCTGAAATGCGGGAATTTTCAGGGAACGAACCAGAAGAGCAAGATTAGTCGTATTGGCACTTTTATGGTCACCGACTACAACAAAGGCATCAACTTGTTTAGCTAATTCTTTGACTTCAAGTTGACGCTGAGCCGGGGCGTGACAAATCGTATTCAAAACAATCAGTTCATTACCTTTTGAAAGAGTTAATCGTAAAGTGTCTACGATGTCTTCATAGAGTTGCGGTTGAAAAGTGCTTTGTGCCAGGATACATATTTTCTTCTTTAATAATCTCGGTTTTGAATTGATTAACTTAACAACTTCCGGCGGAGAACTTATTACTATGGTATGATACCGACTATGACGAGCATATCCCACTAAACTTACCACTTCAGCATGTTTTTTATCACCGACAATAATTATCTGATAACCTTTATCAGCATATTGCTGAACCATTTTCTGTGATTTCTTGACGTGCGGGCAGGTCGCATCTATTATCTTAAACCCTTTTAAGGTAAGTTTATCCCGAACCAGAGGCGGAATTCCATGAGCCCGGATTACCAAAGTATTTTTTTCAGAAGACCTCATTTTATGAGATGGCAAAGGTTTTATGCCCTTGGTCTTAAGCATCTGGACTACATCTTTGTTATGAATCAAAGGCCCGTAGGTATATATCTGACGTGAAGGAGACGAACTTTGGATAGCCAAATCCAAGGCACGTCTAACACCCCAGCAGAAACCTACATTATTTGTTAATTTGATGTTCATTTGAATATATCCAAAAACGGCAATGGTTTTATTTCAGCCT
>JAZDFP010000248.1:0-9803 GCA_043807745.1 Planctomycetota bacterium | reverse complement strand
GGCATAGATTTTTCTCCTTCTATCTACTATAATAGACAGCTAAAGGAGTAAAATCTAACAGAATTATGTCAAAAACTAAGCTAAATAATTGTTACATAACTTTCTGATTTGTAAGAACTTACGTACAGCGTCTATGATTTTCTGTGTCCCATAAGATTATTTAGAAACGGTCTTAAGATTTTTTATCTTTCAGTTTCTAATCTTTACTCACTTGCTAAAAAAGAAAATAAATTTTCATCCCTAAAAAGCTCTTCTAAAACTTGAGTAATTACTTCATTAACAAGCCGTTCATTCTCATTAGCAGCAGGAACAATCACTACCCTCTTTTCATTATTGATGCGATATAAGTTCTCATATATTTTGCCATTATTTGATGCTATTGCTTTTAGAGTTGCTTTAGTTTGAATGCCTCCTGTCCAAAATCCAATTGAAGTAGAATATTCAATTAAACGAATTTCAACATTAAGTATCCGCTTGGTATCAGAATCAGAAGATACCGAAATAAAACCTTTTTTCTGCAATCCTTTAATAATTTCATCTTGAACGATAGCCGGAATATCTTGTTCGTTAGTAATAGCTGCGGCCTTCCCAAAACCAGAACCACGGTGACCTAAAATTTTGTCGGAACGTTCGTCTTTTACTTTTAAGATGACGTTTTTACCTTGCCCTACGTTTGACTCAGGAACATACAAATCAGGCATAATTTTTACTTGTTGAGATATGTAGGCACAACCGTTAATTACCAATATTCCAACTAACAAAAACACATAGATACTTTTTTTCACTATATCCTCCCCGAGAGCTATTTATTTCCGGTTAAAAAAGTTGCCTGTTCTACGCGGTCTTCTGAATCATAAATTACCTCTACTTTTGTCTTTCGCCCTTTCGCAATAGACTCGGCAGGAGTGCCAATTACCTCCCAAAGACCCAATGAAAAAACATCTGCTGCCCCATGGAATAAAGCCCTGCAAGCCTTATTACCTTTTCCATAGCCCTGAACAAAAGAAAATACATCACTCTTTTTACCATTCTTCTCTCCTGTTAATACAGGTTGACCCAATTCCGCAACAACATTTGCCCTGGGAGTTCCTTTTTCTAACACATTCATATTTTTGTAATCTGGTTGTGTAGCCGCCATAAATACCGCACAACCTTGTTGAGTTAATAATATTGTAACGGCAAATAGTAAACAAAAGAACCTCTGCATCTTTATCCTCCTTTGAATAGGGAAGGGTCAGCCCTCGAATCTCGAAGTTATTTCCTCCAATTCTTTTCTTAATTTCCTATCCAGCTTCATTCCTTCTTCTATTCTTATACCCGCCTTACTGACAGCTGAAAACTTTACCCCAACAATCTTCCCTCAACTATCAATTTATACCTGCCCTGAAACAAATGTCCGTTTCTTTTGTTTTTAACGTTATAGTAAGTTGTGTAAGAAGTATTGATATATTGCATTACGCGTGAAATATTCGTAAGGGCTGTTTCCAATAAAACTTATACTTCTCTTTCGCCTTTAGCAGATATTCTATGAACTTCTCACAATCCCGGTCTTTATCAAAAATCTGTTTCCGTTCGTTTTCACGGATAGTTATGTGATAACATGTATCTTCTGCTTCTAATCGGTACGGTCTATCCATGCTTTACTTTTATTCCAATTCTCTTTCCATGTCAATTACTTTCGAGATTCGAGGTGACCCCTCTCATTCCTCATTCTTAAGACGAGAGATAAAAGGTGTTACTGAAATATTAAGGTTAGGTATATAATCACCCCAATAAGCATCATAACCTAAATTAATCAAAAGCGCAATAAATGCCGGATTACGTGCGAACGCTTCATTATATTGACCTTTCAGAATACCTCGGCCTTTTTTTTGGTCAAAATCAAAATATTTATTAATGAGTTCCGTTTCATTATTCACTTCCAACTGTTGGAAAGTCATAGGCGATTCATAAATAACATATTTGTTTAGGTAGGCTTCTCCTGATACCACCTTCCCCAACCACCTCTTACCCAAGGCTTTCTTGAATTTATCCAGGTTGATCTCCAAGGGGGAATCATCGTTCTTTATCATAGAGTTGACATACTCTTCTTGCGTCAATTTCAATTCCCCCCTATAAAACTGTGAAAAATCATCATTACGAACTACTGCATTCAAAACCTGCCCAGTTTTTTTGTCTCTCAACTGAATCTTAATAGCAGATGGTGCCGTAGAATTATTTTTATATCGGTCTTGATTTTGAACCGATTTATTAATAGAACTCACGGTGACTCCTTTCTGCTGCTCCGTGTCTAAAACATTTTCACAAAAAGCAATTCTTACTATTCCTGCGATTACTAATCCAAAGGCGAATATTTTAGCATATTTATGCATAATCTTCCTTTAATATTGATAAAACCACTGCCTAAAACCCACATCACCATCATTATAATATCCTCCACGAGAAGGTGTTCCTATCCATGCCCGATAAGGATTCTCATGATATGATACATTCAGAGGGTCAGAACCCGAAGGATTAATGCCGTTTACGGGGCCCGCGTATGCCCCCATCTAAAAGGAGTTTTATTACCGATGCTATACTCACCACGATTAGCGTGAGTGGAGGGGTCAGCCCTCGAATCTCGAAGTTATTTCATCCAATTCTTTTCTTAATTTCCTATCCAGCTTCATTCCTTCTTCTATTCTTATACCCGCCTTGCTGACGGCTGAAAACTTTACCCCAACAATCTTCCCTCAACTATCGATTTATACCTGCCCTGAAACAAATGTCCGTTTCTTTTGTTTTTAACGTTATAGTAAGTTGTGTAAGAAGTATTGATATATTGCATTACGCGTGAAATATTCGGGAGGACTGTTTCCAATAAAACTTATACTTCTCTTTCGCCTTTAGCACATATTCTATAAACTTCTCACAATCCCGGTCCTTATCAAAAATCTGTTTCCGTTCGTTTTCACGGATAGTTATGTGATAACATGTATCTTCTGCTTCTAATCGGTACGGTCTATCCATGCTTTACTTTTATTCCAATTCTCTCCCTGCGTCAATTACTTTCGAGATTCGAGGGCTGACCCCTCTCATTCTAATTCAAAAAATGGGAACAGGTCTAACAAAACCTATTGTTATTCATAGGGTTAATTAGAAACGGTCTTTATATGCATTTACATTAATTCGTCAATAGTCCCATATGTGTGCTTATCGTACCAAGATACATCCACTAAGGTTTTGTCTTCAAAACATACTTCAAGCTTATTTCCATGTTTTAATAACAGTATATAACCATTCTCATTGCCTCTCTTAAATTTCGAAACTACTTTATGAAAAAAATTTTTTAAAAATTCGTCTTCTGCCATGCCTTTATAAAGACCATCCGTATATTTGTGCCCTTTCAATAAAAAGGTAAAATCTGCATAATGTGTAGTCAGTATAGGGATTTTTTCCCATGTGCGTTGCCCAAGCCTCGCTAATATTCCATCTTTAAATGTCACTTTGTATCTTATCTTTTTTCGCCCAACAAAAATATATTCATTACCTTTATGGCTTATAATATACGGTCTTTCTGAATCAATCCAAGAGGCGTCTCTAGTGAATAATCCAACAAATTCATCTTCAGACATTCCAACATATAAAACATCCTTAATATATCTCTTAATCCAATCACTCCACCTTTTATCTTCTTCGTGTATCCTATCAAGTCTTTTTGGTGAAAACTCACCTTCAAAGGCAAAACATACTATACAACTATATGCCACTGTTATCAGCATAAAGGCCTCCATTAGTCTATATAAATAATTTCTTTTCATCATCTTCTGTTTACCTCCGCATTAATAATTCCTACTGCTCCAGAATGTCCTTCTGCTCCATAAATAGAAGACGATAAATAAAAAGACCAACCAACTTGTGAAGCAGTGGCCTGCACGGCCTGCATCCCGCTCATACCGCCTTGAACAAGAGTTCTTACAGCCGCCTGATGACAAACTCCTGTCCACGGCGCTCCCCAAATCTGTCCTCTTAATGGAGCAAGAAGACTTACATCTTTAGCAGAATCAATTAATTTTCCGCCAACATTTACGACAGCTGCGGCATGACGAATCTGCAATGCATTTAAAACTTTACCAACAAATGGGGTATCTTGAAATGCAACCTCAGAAGACAATCTACCTTGTGGATACCATTTACTCAGCCTTATTGCGGCATTTCCTTCATCTATTTGTTTACCAATCCAATTTGCCGAAGAACCTCCAGGCCCACTTTCCACGTTAGAGGCATAGTTCATTATTTCTCCATGCTGATTCGCTGGATTAGTATAATCTGGCCCAGCGTAACTTGATGGTGTAATGGCAATATAAATAGCTGAAGCCACAATCGCAGTAGCAACCATATTTCCAACAATGTAAGCTGCTCTTGGTCGCATACCAAAGACATCGTCAAAGACATCTTCGCTCATAAACCCTGAGAATTGTCGTCCTGGAGGTGTATCTAAAAAGCTTGTTGCCATAACTGAGGCTATCGCGGCATACGGGCCGCCTAATATGAATCCTGTAGCAAAACTAGTAGCCTGGGATTGCAACATTCTCCAATCATTATTAATAATTCCATTAATAAGGCCGCCGGTCATGCCAAATAAGCCACCCCATTTACTAAAAAAATTCTTTACACTTTTCCACCAGCTATGCCCGCTCGGGTCCACATAGTTTATGGGATTATTACGGCAGTAGCTGTAGCGGTTCAGTGACTGGGGATCGTAGGGGGATTGAACGATGGTGTCGGCGGTAATGAATCTGCCAATCTCCGGGTCGTAGTAGCGTGCGCCGTAGAAGTAGAGGCCGGTGGAATCTAATTCTTTGCCGGTGAAGTAATGGTGAACGGGTGAACGGGTTTTCGGGTTTACGGGTTCATTACGAGCAAGAGTACCATAAGGTGTGTATTCGCAGTATTGCGCTTGATTACCGTTTTCGTCGGTAACAACATTGCTTGAGCCAAGATGATCGGAGTGGTAGTAATAGGTTTGCGGGTTAGCGGGTGTGCCGGTTTGCGAGTTAACGGAACAGACTCTGTTTGCGCCGGCGAAGATGTGTTTTGTTAACCGGCTAACTGGCTCACCGGCTGACTGGCTCATCTCTATTTCATACAGCGAACCGATGTATGTAGTTGAGATTGCTTCGGTCGCTGCGCTCCCTCGCAATGACACGGTTTTTCGTACTCTACCGCCGTCTCCATCATATAAATAGCTCTCTATCTGCTGACCGTTATCTACGGAAATAAGCCGGTTCTCAATATCATAGGCTAAAGTCTTGTTTTTACCGATAATCATATTCCCGTTGGCGTCGTATTTATAGGTATACCCTCCGGCGGAAGTAAGGGCATGGGGTCTAACCCGCTCACTCGCTGACCCGCTAACCGATTCACCATAACTCATCACGCCTGTATCTGACTTGTAGGTCATGTTGCCGATGGAGTCGTATTGGTAATCAAAGTTAGTATATCCGCCGCCGGGCGCGGGAACGTTTTCCGCGCGGGTAAGCCGATCCAAGTCATCGTAGGAAAAAGAACGAATGTTTGAACGCAGGTTATCAGTTAATGTATGGACATTGCCGTTGTGGTCAAAATTATAGTTTAGATCCTGTAGGGACAGGGCCTGCCCTGTCCGAAAATTAGTTGTAAGTATTCTTGAAAGCCTTAAATCCTGGCCATAGGTGTAATCTGTGCTCACACCGTTGCCGTATTTGATGGTTTTGATTTGGCCTTTGGCGTTGTAGGTTATGTCTTCGACATAGTAGCGAGGGATGAGTAGTGAGGAGCTAAGGGTAGAAAAAACCTTTTCCAGCAGGCCTGAATGAATATCATAAACGTATTGCACTACCTCTCCGTCGGGGTAAGTGAGTTTGGTCAAACGGTCTAAAATATCGTATTCTCTCTGGACGGCGTAGGCCGTATAACCTATCCCACCTCCGAGGAGTCCTGCGGCCACCTCAGAGGTGTTTATAGTTTTGATTGATTTTATCTCCCTGCCTAATTTGTCATAGAAGAATTCGCTTGAACCGGATTGGTCTTGGACTTTGGAAAGACGGCCAACGCAATTCTCTTTGGAACTATCATCATAGATGTAAATAACGGGACGGGCAGGCCCGTCCCCTACAACCCCTGCTGTCTTTTTTACCAATCTATTTAATTGGTCATATTCAAATCCCAGCACCTGGCCTTTGGCGTCGGTTTGTTTGACCAGATTCCCTGCTAAATCATATTCATAACTCCATGTCCCCATATCAGGGTCTATCATCTTTGTTTTCCGGCCAAGCGAGTCATAGAATATCTGGGCGATATTTCCCTGATTATCCGTTGTCTTAATTAAATTATTTTGCGTATCGTATTCGTATTTTGTCTTGAATACTCCGTCTGAAGTGAATTCGGTTACCTCGATTATATTGCCGTAGATGTCTTTGAGTGTGCCTGTTCTGTGTCCGAGCGGATCTGTGGTTTCGCCATAGAGCGGACTGATGTAGTTAACCGAGGACTCCGCGTCAGCTGATGTGCCGGGAAAATCGGAAATTGTTTCCTTGATTCTTCCTCTGATATCGTATTCATACTGGATGTATGAAATCTGATTTACATCTTCAACGATGTAATGCACGAGGGATTCTTTTTCGGTCAAACCTCTGTTGTTGTAAAAGACTTCACTTACTACCTGACGCGCTGAATCTCCATCTTCCCCTTGTGATACGGTTTTATATTTTCTGCCTAATCCGTCTATGTATTCTGTGGCGGACAAACCGATGGCATTGGTGGTGATCTTGGTGTTAAAATCGGGATATGTATAGGTAGTAAAAGTGAGCGGGTTTGCGGGTGAGCCGGTTTGCGGGTAAACCTGTTTGCCGGTCAGCCGGCCAAGAGAATCATAGATGGATTCGCTGATTAAACCGTTGGCGTCGGTAGTAGATTTAATTACTCCAAACCTCGGATCATATATATAGGTAACACTTTGGCCTAAGGTATTAGTGACTTTCTCAGGGTAGGTGTAAGAATCTGTCTTATAATCAGTGGTTACTGTATTACCTAAGGCATTGGTGGTTGTGGTAAGATTACCGAAGGAATCGTAGGCGTATTGGGTTTGCGGGTTAGCGGGTGTACCGGTTAACGGGTTAGCGGGTTGGCCGGTTTGCGGGTTAAGAATATGTGCGATTTCTTTGATCAGATTGCCTTTGCTATCGTATTCAAAGGTTTTCCTGCTCACTATATTCGCGTCTTTGTCTTTCAGCGCGGTTTCCAACGGACGGTTAAAGCCTGCATAGTATGCCTGGGCATAACTAATAGCCGTGGATTTTTCATCACCTGTCTTTAAAACATCGCCTTCGTTCTTTTGCTCGATGACATTCCCGATATTATCGTAGCTAAATCTGTCTTTTGTGCTTAGAGATGTGCCGTTTTCTTCCCAGACCGTGCTGCTTGTTTCAATTAACGCGGGAAAGCCTAAGAATCTCTCTTGCGGCCCGGCTTTTCTGACTTCATAAGTATTCAAGGTCTGGCTGATCTGGCGGCTATTGCCATCATAAGCGATCAGTTTTTCAATCTGGCCTTTTAGCGCTCCATCTTGCCCGGGCCGGCCCTGATAAAAGTATGTCTCGGTGTAATTGTTGGTGATTGGATCGCTGACTTTAACTTTCGCGAAACCGCGGAATTCACGCTCGCCCGCGTCATAATATCCGCCGGAAAAGGTGAAGTTTTGCGTGTAACTAACAGCCCTGTCCGCGGGAAAACTGGCGATTAAACTAATCGCTGAGGCAGTATACACGGGAAACGGCAGTTCAGGATTATCCCCGCTTGCCGCGTAGGTATAACTAACCCGGGTTTTTCCACCAATACCATTATCTATCTCTGTTAATAAATCCGCGGGTTTGTTTGTTGAGAGTTTTATAGCCCAGCGGTTGATACCAAGCTGGTCTTTATCAAAACAGGCAGCGTCGGTAATACCGTCTGCGTTAAAATCTCCGCTTGTTGCTGATTCATCATTGCCTGTACCAAACCCATCAAGCCATATCCCCTTATCTATAAACTTATCTCCGGTTGAAATCGCGTAATACCATTTACTGCTCGATTTATCCCAATAGCCAATATCTGTCAAACCATCGTTATTAAAATCCGACACCAGCGCGTCTTTATCTGCGGCAAAGCCAGATATCCAGCTTGAGCCATCTACAAATCCTTTAGTGTTGGAAAACGCGATCTTAAACTCACCGGTGGATTTCTTAAACAAGCAAAGATCGGATAAACTATCCGCGTTGAAATCGCCGCTCATCGCGATATAATCTGTGCCAAAATTATTATTCCAGATACTCAATACGCCAAACCCGCTGCCAGTGCCTAATGCCGCACTGGCTTCGCCGGTATCTTTGTTGTAAAAAGCAACGTCAGTATATTTGTCTCCATTAAAATTACCGCTAAACGGCTGCCAGGAGTATGACGCGGAGGAAAAACTAAGCCATGTTCCTAAAACTGAAAAACCAGAACCGCTGGATATTGCAACTTTTAGTTCTCCGGTTGTATTATTGTAAATCCCAATATCGGTTTTGCCGTCGCCGTTAAAATCCCCGCCTATCGGCCACCAGTCTTTGCTTGTGCCAAAACCAGTTAACCAATCCACCGCGTTGCGGAACACGCCTTTGTCGGAAAGACATATCTCCCACGTCCCCGTCTCTGAATTATGCAGCCCTAAATCACAAAGGCTATCGCCGTTAAAATCGCCGATCACCGGGTTTATCGCGTCACGGTTGGCATTCGGGTCAGCACAATCTATGCCTTTGGTAACGCTGGCGCTTAGCCCGCCGGCATCAGTTACCACTACGGTAATCGTATGATCGCCTAAGGCCGCGAAAGATAAAATAAAGGTGAGCGGGTTTGCGGGTGTGCCGGTTTGCGGGTTAATTGCATCAAAAGAACCGGAAGCAAAATCAGCGCCGTCTTTCTTCAAGATAAAGGCTATCGCGCCGCCATCAGGGTCAGAGGCGGAAAGCGTTATCGTAATCGCCTCATTAGGACTAACCGTATACTTGCTCAAACTCAAACTTACCTGCGGCGCGCGATTGGTATTATTGATAATCACTTTTGCCATCCGCGAAACCGTATCTATACCGTCTGAAGCAGTAACCTGAATATTGTAAGTTCCCGCGTCATCGTAATCCGTGAGCCATTTGCCGGTTGTGTCTAAAGGAACAGAATAATAAACACTAATCGCGTCGTTATCAGCATCTGAAACTACCGGAGTAATCACTACTAATTCTCCCTCATTTGCAGTAATCTCAGGAATAAGCTCGATTACCGGCGCGCGGTTAACATTACGCACATTAACAATTACTTCTTGCGTATCTGTAAGATTAGTGGTGTCTGCGGCGGTAACTGTAATTGTGTATGCCCCCGCGCTATTGTAATTTGTCTGCCACTTACCATCACTGCCTATCGGCGCGGTAAAACTGTAAGTAATCGTATCATCATCTAAATCCACGGCATGCGGAGTAATCGTAACAACCGCTGCCTCATCAACACTTATGTCTGGAATATAATCTAAAACCGGCGGGTTATCTACGCCTTCAACCTGCAGGGTGATTTCATTGCTCAGGGTAGAATTGTTATCTGTATCTAAAACCGTAAACCTGATCTTCTCTGTGCCAAACCAGGCCTGGGATTGAGAAAAACTTACTAAGTGTGTATCCGGGGCAATACTTACCTGAATATGGGTATTACCGCTGACAGTATAACTAAGTCCGCCCGCGGCTGAACTAAAATAATCATCCAAATCAAAGGCATCGGGTTTG
>JAZDFP010000247.1:0-2587 GCA_043807745.1 Planctomycetota bacterium | reverse complement strand
ACGG
The DNA here is from genome assembly GCA_043807745.1 of Planctomycetota bacterium. Classification (GTDB taxonomy): domain Bacteria; phylum Planctomycetota; class MHYJ01; order JACQXL01; family JACQXL01; genus JAZDFP01. The sequence continues at coordinate 2,583 of JAZDFP010000247.1, read as the reverse complement.
CAGGTAAAATTCCAGATAATATCGCTGAGTTCCGCCTCGGTCCGAGCCAGGATCTTTTCCGAATCCATTTCAATAATAATATCACCTGTTTTCAGACCGGCTTTGGAAATATAAGAACCTTCCTCTACATAATTTACAAGGATACCTTTTTCTATGCCAAATGCATAAGCCAAATCATCATCAAGATGGCGGAGGAAAACAACCGGCAGGTCGGCTCGTTTGAACCGTCCGTATTTTAAGAAGTGTTCTTTTAATACCTTAATAACATTAATGGGTATAGCAAAGCCAATACCTTCACCGCCACCGCCATACGTATTCATTCCGATAACTTCTCCTTTTTCATTGAGGAGTGGACCGCCGCTATTACCCGGGTTTATGGGCGCATCGGTTTGAAAGACCCGGGTAAAGGTTCCTAAATCTGTTCTTTCGGTGTTGCTCAGAATTCCGGCTGTGAGCGTTCTTTTTAAGCCACCCGGTGAGCCATAAGCATAAACACGTTGACCCGCTTTTACTAAATCAGAGTTACCTAATTCTATTGCTGTTAAAGGTGTTTCGGGATTAATCTTAATCAAGGCGACATCAGGGTCAAGAGAATGACCAATTACCTGTGCCGGATATCGTTTATCATCCGGCATTATTACGGTAATAAATTTTGCTATTTCTTTCGGGTCTTCCATATCATGCTCTAAAAGCGAGACGACATGCCCATTGGTGATAATATAACCATCTTCCGAGATAATATAACCGCTTCCCAATCCTCTTTCATGCTGAATGGTAACAACGGATGGGTCAATCTTTTTAAGAAGAATTGAACCGGTTTCATCTAATTCTGCACCCTTAGGTGTAGTAACCGGTTGTTCTTCCTGGGACTGTTCCTGTGCGAGTATAAAACCAGAAGAATCATTCTGCCGGCGAGGAGGTGCTGAAGAAACCGCTAAAAGTATTACTAAAAAAGTCAGGATATATATTTTGTATTTCATTTTTTACCTGCTTTAAGATTAAGAGCCACAAAAGAGGTTTGCGGACCATTAGCAATTTTAACCAGGACAACTGAAAGTTTTTCGCGTCTGATAGTTTCCACGACATTAATAAAATCTTCTATGCTTAAAACAGGAGTTCTGTTTAACTCAATAATAACATCATCCCGGCGAATTAATGACATATAACCTGAGACAGTTGCGGCAGCAGGACTGCCCGGCAACACATTATTAACCAAAACCCCTTTTCGTGTAAGCAGTCCCATTTGATAATAATCCGCGTCAGTAATTTCCTGGACGGCAATTCCAATATCCTCGGCTCTAAATTCCTTTGGTTCGGGTTTTTTAACGAACTTTGTTTTTAGGACAAGGTAATCTGTCCCCCGTAATACCTTAAAAGTAATTTCCCTATCAATTTCAGGGTCAATATATTTAATAAACTGTGATTCAAGTGCTTTTGAACCTATTTTCGTCAGCGGTTTATTGTCAATTTCAACTATTAAATCCTCTTCTTTCAATCCGGCGCGTTCAATAGGACTGTTTTTCATAACATATCGTACGATGATACTCTTTTTCGGAAGTTTCATTACCTCGGCATAATCTTCATTGATCGGTGCCCAACCAAACCCTAACCAAGGTGTCATCTTCTCTTTTTCTTCTTCACTGGAGACATTGCTTTTTTCTACTGATAATTTTGTTATGAGTTTGGAGATACCTTTGGTTATTTCATTACTGACAATCCATCCCTGAGGCGAAGTTCTACCATAGTCAGATGCTCCCGATGATTTCAGTTGAACGGCTATAATCATACCATCCAGAGTCATCATCACGGCACCCTGATTTGAAGTTAAACCGATGGATTGAATTTGGTCAAATTCGCCTTCATCACTTCTGCCTCTGATGAAGCCGACATCCACAAACAATCTAAAATCATTAGGTTTACCGCCATTAACAACGCCGATAACAAATTGTCCGGGTTGTGTTACATAGGCATTACCAAAATTTACCGGTGTAAGGGGAATGTCTGTCTGGATTTTAACAATACTCATTTTAAGCCGGTCATCAGATTGAACAAGAGATGCTTCATATTCTTTTTCATTCATCCAGATTTGAAGGCGGTCCGAAGAATCACGTTTCAGATAAGTTGGTAGAAAAATCTGTCCGTCAGGCGAAATAACCAGACCGGTCATATTTGAAACACTCCGCCCGCCACCAAGTTCAGCATATACCAGACTTGGTTGTATAATTTTTACGGCTTTGTTTATTTCATCCTGAAGTGAATCAAGTATTTTTTTTGTGTCGGGCTTTTGTTCAGGTGGTTTAGCAGTGGTGCAACTCCAGCCGAAGAAGATGGCTAAAACTATAACTACACTATATATAAGTCGCATAATCAGATAACTCCACGAACCCTGACGGGTTCTCTGAGCGAGAACCCGGAACGGGTAAAAAAATACCCCGAACGGGATTTGAACCCGTGCTGCAGGCTTGAAAAGCCTGTGTCCTAAACCGGGCTAGACGATCGGGGCAAAAATATGAGGGCGGGGCGACTCGAACGCCCGACCAACTGATTAAAAACCAGTTGCTCTACCTACTGAGCTACGCCCCC
>JAZDFP010000246.1:0-4574 GCA_043807745.1 Planctomycetota bacterium | reverse complement strand
CGCAAGCAAATATTTTTACGGTCAAAACCAAAGAAGATATGTGAAATCCATTCCTTAGCCGAATGGTCCATTGTGGCACTAACAGATGGATTTGCTGATATATCAAAATGACCTGCGGCAAGCCATTCAAAATAATCACTTCGTCTGCCGTCCAGTTTTATCTCCAGCAATCCCCACGGTTGGTTGTATAACTCTTTTTGACGACGCTCTTTTATCTGCTGATATAAATATTCCGGTGCATCTGATTCCAATAACTGATAAACATTCATCAGATGCTTTCTGAACAGAAGGTCAAACTGGTCATCCAGAGCAGAAGAATGTTCATGCCCGAACCACCAAAACCAATCGCTTCCTTCGGCAATATAAATATTTTCTACAACTTTATCATACCTTTCCTCTGAAAGAGTCGCTCGCAGGTTCTTAACCGCTTCTTTGGTCTTGGCAATATATTCCCATGCCTGCTTGTCTTCTTGATGACCGACCCAGATAGAAAAATTATGGTTTATCCACGAACCTGAATATATTGTCTCTAATTGCCGAGTGGGCGGATGCAATGAAAGACAATCGCTAATCCGAACCGTTTCTATCTTATCATCACTACTTAATTTCTCATACAGTAATTTCAAGAATCCTATGCCATTATTAGGATAATGCTCCCAGGGATTTTCACCATCTAATATAACACTCACCAACGGAAATTCATATGCTACCTTACAGGCATTAGACTTGATTTGATTAATAAAATGCTCCACTGCCTTCTGAGGTTCCCAACGTTGGTATTGAAATCCAATCAGGTTGGATAAATACTGGTCCCTAAAAATAACCGCCAAATCTTTCTGCTCTCCTCTTTCATCTTTTATCCCTATCTTATATGGTTGATACAAATCCTGGGGGTTTTGGAGGATATTCTGAGCATCCCTGACAAAATTAATATTTAGAGTTCGGGCAAGGATTTCCTCATCACTGGCAAAATAATTGATATGCTGTTCGGCTAACAGAGGCAGTATCTGCGGAGAAACCGAACCTTCAGCCGGCCAGAAACCTTTGACCGGCACGCCAAAAACATCTTTATAGAACTTCACTGCCTCTGACACCTGCCAGCGGGCATCTTCAAGCAATGCACTCTGGTCAACCTTGGGCAATGACGCATCATGCATAGCCTGCCGGGCAGAATTCATATCGCATAATAAAGGCAGAATCGGATGATAAAAAGGCGTGGTGGTGATTTCTATCTGATTACTGTCCTGCAACTTTTTATGCAAAGGAATAATCTGTGCCAGATAATCCATCTGTTTCTGGCAAATAAGTTTCTTGTCGGTTTCGGTATAATTCCTGCCTTTTTGCCTGAGCAACCTCAATTCCGAATCACGTTCCATAATCAACGGGTGAAACCAGACCAGATTACTGCAGACCAGTAAATCAATAAAATCCTGATTGGAAAAACTCTTAATCATCCGCTCTGCCCCACTGGGGCGAGAATTCTGTTCCTTACGATTGCTCGTATCTGAAATAACATTTGTATAGTTAGATAATTTTAAATAAAGTTCCTTATAACGGGGCAAAGCACCTATCATATGCTGGGGATGAGCCAGAAACGAATTCTCTAAAATATACTGTTTATCCTGAGAGGTTAAATCAACGACGGATTGGCGGGCAAGAAATAATAAACGGTCTGCATCTCCAGTTAGATACTCTTTTATCTGCTTGATAAGTGAAGGCACCAGATTGATATTTGACTTTAGATTGGGAAATGCTGAGAGCAGGGATGCCATACCGTAATAATCCTTGATGCCGTGCAACCTGACCCAGGGCATCTGGAATTCGCCCGTCGCAGTCAAACGGTAATAAGGCTGATGATGATGCCACAGGAAAGCCAAAAATATTTTCTTCATACAAGATGTAAAACCAACAAAACTTTGTAACTTCTGCCACGAAGGCACCAAGACACGAAAAATAAATTAGTTTTTCTTCTTTGTGCCTTAGTGCCTGCCTGCGGTCAGACAGGTCTTAGTGGCTAAATTTTATTTATGCCAGTAGGATATACTTTCCTATTCTATTAAAAAAGATTTACCGCAATATACTATATAAATTACTATTGTCAAAGTAATAAAATTAAAAAGTTATTACCCTTACAGGACTTCTTCAATGAAGTATCCCGTTATGGACTGACACACCCTTAATGAGGTTCATTAACAACTGCTATAAATTTTTGTAGGGGGGTGGCGGCATGGTATCGGATCGGGGGTAGGGATGGTGGAGATAGGGTATAGCCCATAGGGAGATGGGGTATAGCCCATAGGGAGATAGGGTATAGCCCGTAGGGAGATAGGGTATAGCCCGTAGGGAGATAGGGTATAGCCCATAGGGAGATGGGGTATAGCCCATAGGAAGATAGGGTATAGCCCGTAGGGAGATAGGGTATAACCCATAGGGAGATAGGGTATAGCCCGTAGGGAGATAGGGTATAGCCCGTAGGGAGATGGGGTATAGCCCATAGGAAGATGGGGTATAGCCCATAGGGGGATAGGGTATCCCCTACGGGGTATCACCCCCCTGCCAATTAATGGATACGATTTTAAAGGGGTTATCCCTTACGGGAGGCAGTAGGCTCTGACAACGAGTGTAAGATAAATAAGACACTTTTCGGGGTTTTGGGAGTCAGAATAAGTGTGAATTAGGTATGGCGTGCCCTGAATTAGATACAGTAACTGATTTGCATTATTTCCCATCTACTAGTTTGTTTTTAGCGGGTTCATCAGGAGTCTTGCTATATGGAGCAGAAACTTCATCAAACATCCACTTATTATCTGTCCACCATTTTCCCCATAATGATTTATCCGGACCAATGTCCAATAGGTCACTTATAGCGCGGCCAATATCATCTGCTGTTCCTTTCAATAAATGACTATACGTGAAGCCACTTCGCAATCCTTCTATAATTCTCAAGATTATTTGCTTACCATTATCATTGCCCTCCCATTCTAATATATTCCCCAATATAATTGGGAGATCATCTTTCTTTAAGTAACCACTACCGTGGATCATATCTAATGGGAATGAACTGTCATAAAAACCTCCTGAAATACCACCTATTATTTGACCACTTCCAAATTTCCAACTATGCGAATGACCTTGATAGATTTTTGTAGCAAGAAAATCACTTAGAGGATCATTACCTTCATGGCTATATAATGTCAAGAAAGCGGTCTCACCAAAGACCAGATTACACCTATTACGAAATTTGAAACAGATAGTACAATACTGGGTTTCTTTTTCATAACCAAACAAAATTGATACCACAACTAAACTTAGCAAGATTATAATAATATTTCTTGTTTTTTTCTGCATATTTACATTACTCTTCTAATATGGTCTGGTGACACACACCTTACCGCCTATATGGCTATTTTTCTTGATACGAGACCACTTTATAAAAACTCTATCTTGAATGTCAAGCAATTCAATAGTTACATCCGGAGGTGTGTGTCACCGAGAAATGTTAGTGTTCATTAGTGTCTATTCGTGATTAGGAAGTTTTCTTAAAGCGTTGCGGTACGCAAGCGAGATGCGTGACAATTGATATTTACTGCCACCGGTAACGCGGTTATATGTGCCGGACCGAATTCAATATGAACTGCCAGGGCAGTGCAACGTCCGCCTAAACCCTGCGGACCGATTCCCAAATCGTTTATCTCTTTGAATAATTCCTGTTCTAACTTGGCATAGAAAGGATTAGGATTCGGCTTTCCAGCAGGTCTAAGGTGTGCCTTTTTGGCTAATAATGCTACACCATCAAAATTACCACCTATGCCCACACCCACAATAATCGGAGGGCAGGGATTTGCACCGGCTTTCCTGATACTGTCAATGATGAATTTCTTCACCCCATTCATACCGGCTGAAGGAGGCAGCATTATCAATGCACTCATATTCTCGCTACCGCCTCCTTTAGGAAGCAGACTAATCTTAAAAGAGTCACCCGGCACGATTTCAAGATGTATGGCGGCTGGGGTATTATCATTGGTATTCTTTCTATTCAACGGGTCAGCCACAATGGATTTTCTCAAATATCCGTCTTTGTATCCCTGCCGGACTCCCTCGTTAATAGCATCATATAGATAACCACCGGTAATATGAACCTCCTGACCGAGTTCCACAAAGACAACGGCTGTGCCCGTATCCTGGCAGATAGGCACCATTTTCTCTTTGGCAATACGGTCGTTTTCCAATATCTGCTGGATTATCTCCTTGCCGGTCGGCGATTCCTCTATTGATAACGATTTATTGAGAAGTGCAATCACTTCATCAGAGATAACACAATTGGCATCAATGCACATATTCTTCAATGATTTAATAATAATATCAGTTTTAATCTCGCGCATAGATATATCCTTTTTCAAAAGTCTTTCTTATAATCATATTCCACCGCAAAGCACACAAAGAATTTCATCTGTGTTCATCTGTGTTTATCTGTGGTTTCGTTTTCAGACTTCTTATTAAAAAATAGTGCTAAATCAGGACAGAATAATCCACAAATATTACACCCAATACAATCCTGCGGTCTTTTAATAACA
>JAZDFP010000245.1:0-2057 GCA_043807745.1 Planctomycetota bacterium | reverse complement strand
TAATTTGGACTTAGATACAGGGGGCAGTTTCACCTTTCTAACAAAACTCATATGTCCCCCTACACCTAAAGAAATTTCATCTTTCGTAAAGTCTATTCCTTCAAAAGCTTTAATTACATTACCGACTAATATTTTTTTATCGTCTTCTTTTTTACCCGGGGGAAATTTTACCGACCGCGCTTTAGCCAGAAATACACCTTCTGAGGTTTTAGTTAACTTCACCAGGTTTATTCTGTCACCTGTAAGTTCTATACCTATTCCTGACTTAGTTTTTCGTATTGGCATTTTCCATTATCTTAGGAGAAATAAACCCCGTTAGAGATAGGTCGCCTTTAGGCGACCGTCAGATGCCTGTGGCGTCTTATCTCTAACGGGGTAAAGTATATCAATATTAGCAAACTTGGTCAATTTGAATTGTAAACACTATTCTCCCATCTCACGGAAATATTTGTAAAGGTTCTTAGGAGAAACAGTGGAATACGGCGGTCTGTTAGAGTCAACTACTGTGAATATTCTTCGGGCTGGGGTTGGGTCGGATCCATTTGTATCTATAGCCCGTACTTCAAAGATATAAGTGCCTACCTCCAAAGAAGAAAATGTATGAGAAGTCTCTCCACTACCCACATTTTCAGAATAATCATTAGGTCCTCGTAACCATCCTTGATATGTATATGGAGGAGTTCCACCCACCGCTTTCCATCTAAAGGTAGGAGAACTATCTGTAGTTTGTCCCGACGGACCGTAAGTAATAATAGTGTCCGGCACTTCGGGTGAGACGTACCAGACCCAAATAACATCATCTGAAACTCTGCGACTGCAGGGAGATTGTCCTAGTCCATCGCATTCAGCTCCGTCTTGGTCTTTGGCTTTTACCCAGAATCTGTACCATTTCCCTACTTGCAATCCATCAAAGGAAGTGAAAGTATCAGGAATTCCTGGGGTACCACCAGGTAGACCAGTCTGCCAGTTGCTCTCATTATCTGAATATTCATATTGGTCCTCGCCATCAATTGCACCACCACCATCAGTAAAAGTCCATCCAACTCCATCTTTCCAATATTCCAATTTCAATTTATATCTGCACGGCGTCGTATCAACAGCAATCCATTTGAATGAAGCAAATCGGTGGGGACATGGATTTGATGGATAATTAATAAGAATAAGTTGAGGTTTATCAGTATCAATCTGAATTGGATAGCCGAATTCATTACTTGCCACCTGGAACTTCACAGCGGGATGACTCGGCACTATTGGTATTTCAGCTGTATCAGCATGGGAATAGCCAATATTGGGTGCAATCCATATTTCCTGCGTATCACCATATACATCTTTTTTAAACCTGTCTTCTTCCAAAGGTGGTACTTCCAAATCACCTTCATCTTTTATTCTGAACTGGATGAGATTGGTATCGCCGTTCTCAAACTTCACACTTTTCGCATATAACCATACAAAAGTATTTTTCTCGCTTCCCATATTTAACGTCACGCCTTCACTGTCATGAGCATCATCATCAAACAACCTAACTTCGTTACAATCTATCCAATTACTCCATTCATCAGGCGCCATTAATGTAGAGTGGTACCTATATTGAGCATCAAGTGATATTCCCGAACAGTCGGTATCTCTTTCGTCAAATTCGTCAGTACCATGACCACGATGGAGAGGGTATTCATTCTCATTATTCTTATCTTTCACCTTTACTCTGACAGTCACCTCTTTCTTATCAATCCACGGAGAATCCTCTCTGACGATTTCCGTATTTCCACCATCCCATTCTACCCAAACCTCATCCCAGTAATAGTTGTCGGTTTGCAAATACAGGTTTATGGGGTCATCATGATTCGCCTTTATATTAAACTTATCATTAGCCGCATTATCATATGGTACCGGCACAAGATTATCTGTTCCACAAACCTTGTATGAGCCGGGAGGTGTTTTATCAAGAATGAAGGTTATAATAGCAGTATCAGCCAAGGTAACATCCATATTGTTAGGATAGGTGTCACTGACACCATTTTCGTTTGTTACCGTTAGCTGGACAAAATATACTCTATCAC
>JAZDFP010000244.1:0-4628 GCA_043807745.1 Planctomycetota bacterium | reverse complement strand
GTAGGCGCTTCCAAGGTGGATAGCAGGCAGACGGGATAAAGGCGTCAGATGAAACTACAAGAAGTTGTTGATTATTATAAAAAGCAGAGTCCCCAGATTAGTGAGTTGATAGATTTCTTCTACCGAACCTATCAACTGCAGGACCAATACACCGGCAAGATATCGCCAGTTCTGTCCCTAACCGCAGATACGGCAATCCAAAAACTCCAATCAGGCCAATACCTGTTAGAAGGGGTACACTGGACCGTTAACAGTGATATTTTTAAGAATATAATCGGCGACTTGCTTGCGACCTTGAAAAGCCAGGGTGAAAAGTCAGAAGGACTGGAAAAGGTGATATCAAATATCTCCGCTCCCATTCCTTCCACGTTTCCGGAACTGCTCAAGAACGCGACTAAACCCGGAATAAAACTTACGGCTCCGGAAAGTGAAACGTTGATCTATCTTTTGTGGCAGACGTTAAAGGTGTTTTATCGCAAGGAGGCGGAGCAATTCAGCGCCATAGATTACTTGCAATACTGGTTAAAACCCATCTGCCCGGTCTGTGGTGGTCTCCCTAAAATCAGCCAATTACAAAAAGACAGCGGCAAACGATTCCTCTTTTGCCATCTATGCTGTACCCAATGGTCTGTTCACCGTATCGGTTGTCCTTTTTGCGGCAATACTTCTAATGATACATTAGCTTATTTCTATGCGGATGGCAATCGTGGCTACCGAGTTGATGTTTGCAACATTTGTAGAAAGTATATAAAAACCATTGATGAAAATACTTTGGGTCGTGAAACAATACCTGAATTAGAAGACTTTATTACTTATAACTTAGATATTCTTGCGGTTAGCGAAGGTTATCAGAAATCCTTAAATTTACTATGATTACACAACTGTTAGATAATACCCAAACTATGCCATCCGTTAAATTGCCCCAGGAAAATGTTGTTACTGTTTACTTAAATAATAAACTCCTGATTACTCTTATGGCAACTCCTTCCCAGATAAAAGAGCTGGTATTCGGTTTTTTGTATTTGGAAAATATTATCGGCTCGGTCGAGGAAATTACCGGCATTTCCGTTAATCAGGATAAAAGAAGGGCCCAGGTTTGGGTTCAATCTAATATTGAAAACACTATTTTGCAGAGCAGGATTAGGACGTCCGGGTGCGGGCAGGGATTTACTTTCTTGTGCCCTTCAGAACTGGAAGAAATGCCTCCTCTTAAATCAACAACAAAAATTAGCAAGGATGAGATAATTAAACTGATGCGAGAAATTGGGCTTAAAGCCAAACTCTATCGGCTTACGGGTGGAATCCACGCCGCCGCCCTCTGTGATACACACAACATCATTTCTTTCAGTGAAGATATCGGACGGCATAACACGGTTGATAAAGTTATTGGAGATTGTCTTATTAGAGGAATTCTAACTGAAGGTAAAATAATCTTAACTACCGGACGGATTTCTTCGGAGATGCTCTGCAAGGCATTCAAGGCTAATATTCCCGTTCTTTGCTCGCGCACTTCACCAACTGAACTCGCTGTCCAACTGGGTGATAAACTTAAAATTACTATTATTGGTTATGCTCGGGCAAATAGGATAAATGCTTATACTCATTCTGAACGAATAATAATATGAAATCCTGAAACAGTAGTAAATAGGAGGAAGATAAAATGATATCCACATTAGGTTTTTTGGGTAACTTAGGGTTTACAGAAATTGTGGTAATTGTGGGGGTACTTGTCTTACTCTTCGGCGCCAAAAAGATACCAGAACTTGCCCGAAGTCTGGGAAGTAGTATCAAAGAGTTTAAGAAGGGAGCGCAAGAAGTAGAAAAGAAGATAGAAGATAGTCCTTCTCCTGAGCAAGAGACCACCAAGAAATAACGCACTGTATTTACGAAGATATTAAAGAGGGGAAATAATATGATTTGTATTGTCAGAATTCAGGCACAGGAAAAACCAGAACTGCTCTGGAACAACATGTTAGATAATAAAGATAGATTGCAGGATGTGCTTGGTAATAAAGGGAAAATACTCTACCTTTCTAAACGTCGTAAATATAACGAGATAAGTCTATTTGTCCATATTGCTGATAGTAATATTCTGGGAGATTTTATTGCCGAACATCTGTCAAAACTTGAGATGGTTACAGGTATATGGTTAATCAATATGCTTAAACCGATTTTTTATCCGTTGCCTGAAAATGCACTCCAGATGAAGAGGTATACGGTAACTCTTAAGGCATATTCATCCAAGTTGAATGAAATCTACAATGCACTAACCATCTTAAAGCCATCAGAGGATGTTAAAATGAGTTATCTTGCCTATACCTGCCATCTCTTTGGCGATTGTATTCAGGTTTCTTTACAGGCGATTGAAGGAGTTGATATACAAAAATATGTTAACGAAGCAATTAACAGGATTCCTGGTGTTTTAAGAAGTACTATTTACGAGATAGAAAAGACTTATCCGTTTATTTCATATGAAGAGTGGCAGAGATATACCTCACAAAATACTGTTCTTATGGAATGGGATGAGAAAAATATGGTGGAGCAGTTTCGTAAGTAAGAAAAAAGGCACTTAAAAAAATACTCCTATACGTCACTTTGTTATTATTCCCTATTAAGAATGCGGTCAAGAGAATGAATATGGAAGATAGTGAATAGTTTCACAGATATTTTACTTATTACTTGACAAAAAGTTATTTAAGTTATATAATTATTAATAATTGATATGTTTCTCTTGTGATTTTTATATTTAAGGGTATGAAGGATGCAAAATATACTATCTCTACAAACCGATAACTTAAAGCAATTATTAATAGTCATGACTCGGATAGGATATTAATTTTAAAATATTAAATAACCATAATTTAAGATTTTTTATTGCGAGAAAGATTATGAGTAATAATGGTAAAAAAGTCGGTTCGGTTGTGGTCGTTGGCGGGGGTGTGGGAGGAATGCAGGCATCGCTGGATTTGGCCGAAGCAGGTTATAAGGTTTACTTGGTGGATAAAGAATCCTGTATCGGCGGCACAATGGCTCAGTTAGATAAGACATTCCCAACTAATGACTGTGCAATGTGTACCCTTGCCCCGAGATTGGTTGATACGGGCAGTCATCTTAATATAGAAAAAATTACCAATGCTGAGGTAGAAAAAGTTGAAGGTGAACCCGGTAATTTTAAGGTTATTCTCAATAAGAAATCGCGTTATATTGACCTGACTAAATGCACTGGTTGTAGTATCTGTGTGGAGAAATGTCCGGTCAAGGTGGATAGCGAGTTTGATACCGATTTAATTAAACGTAATGCCATATATCGTCGTTATCCTCAAGCCGTGCCGGGGGCGTTTACAATAGATAAACAAGGTGTCTCGCCTTGCCGATTTGCCTGTCCTGCAAATGTTAATGCTCATGCCTATGTTGCCTTGATTGGGCAGGGCAGATTTGCCGAGGCATTAGAAGTAGAAAGACGCCAGAATCCATTCCCGGCTATCTGCGGTCGTATCTGCCCGCACCCATGCGAATTTGAATGCACCCGCAATGAGATTGATGAACCCATTTCCATTGCTGTTTTGAAGCGATTCCTGGTTGATTGGGAAACAGCACATCCGGACAAGAAATCTCCTATTCCTGAAATAAAAGAAGAAAGAACAGAAAAGGTGGCTATTATCGGTGCAGGTCCAGCGGGTTTGATGGCAGCCCGCGAGTTGGCTCTTAAAGGTTACCCTGTAACTATTTTTGAGGCACAACAAGAGTCCGGTGGAATGTTAAAATACGGTATACCTGCTTATCGTTTACCAAAAGAAGTATTGAAACATGAGATTCAGGATGCGGTTCTTAACCTGGGTGTGGAATTAAAGACCAATTCAACTTTAGGAAAAGATTTTATTCTGGATGATTTAAAGAAATTAGGCTATAAAGCAATCTTTGTGGCAATAGGCGCTTGGCAGGGCTTAAAACTGAATATCGCAGGAGAATCTGATAATTCAGGGGTTATAGATGCGGTTACCTTCTTAAAGAATCTTAATATTGGTAAACCTGATTATGTTAAAGGCAAAAAAGTAGCCATCATCGGCGGTGGCAATGTGGCAATGGATGTGGCACGTAGCGCATGGCGATTGGGCGCATCGGAAGTACATATCATCTACCGCCGTAGCCGTGCTGAGATGACTGCTAATCCGTGGGAAATTGAGGAGGCGATTGAGGAAGGCATTAAAATCACCTATCTCGCTGCACCCACTAAGGTATTAGGTGGCGATAATAAAGTTGCCGCCTTAGAATGTATCAAGATGGCACTATCTGAGCCTGATGCTTCAGGGCGACGAAAACCTATTCCTATTAAAGGTTCAGAGTTTAATATACCAGTGGATATTCTTATTCCGGCAATTAGTCAACAGCCTGAACTTAATGCAGTACAAAATTCGGGTATAAAAAATAATCCTATGGGACTATTTGAGGTGGATGGCGTAACCTTAGAGACTACTGTACCGGGTATTTTTGCCGGTGGTGATGCGGTTTCAGGTCCAGCCACTGCAATAGAAGCCATAGAGGCAGGCCGGCGGGCGGCGATTTCTATTGACCGCTACTTACGAGGCCAGGACCTTAAAGAAGGTCGTGAAGAACCGCCAAAAACTAAG
>JAZDFP010000243.1:0-5752 GCA_043807745.1 Planctomycetota bacterium | reverse complement strand
TCCCCCGATTGACTTACCATACGGGTATTGGTAAAATATGGTCCATAATCAACGTTGAAATATCAATATTATCAGCAGTTATTTTATTAAGCGGATTCATCTTATTTTTGTCCAATAAGAAACCAATAGCGTCAATTGCTTCACAACGAACAAAAGTATCATTATCTTTATATGCATCCACAAAGGCTTTGGCAGATTCCCTATCACCTAATAATCCAAGTGTATGTAAAGCATATGACCTTAAAAGAGGGTTTTTTGTTTGGTTGGCTTGTCGAACCAATTTCGGCAAAATAACATCTTTTTTCTTGCCTAACATTGTTAAGGCAACTGCTACATTGGTATGATAGGGATATAAAAACCTGTTAGTTTCTATTTTATCCCATATCTTTTGTAACACCTCAACTCCTTTAGTAGAATCTTGCCCAGTGGGTCCGCCTTCGGCGGAAATCATTCCTAAAGATATAATAAGATATGGAGCGATGACTACATTATTCAATTGTTTGTCATCATTAAGCATATTACCTATTATTGGAACAGATTCACTATCTTTAAGTAATCCTAATCCAATCGCTGAAGCAGCCTTAAGTAAAATCCTTGTTTTCTTATCTTCTAATATTTTCCTTAAATCCGTCTTGGCTCTTTCATCACCGGTTAATCCTAAAGCAAGTAACATTAATGCATCAGCGTCATTAGATTTATTTTGCCGGAATGCCTCTGAAATAAGGTCATAAGATTTAGCGTCTTTAGTTTGAGCTAATGAAATGGTTGCTAATCCCCGAAGAATTGCATCTTTTTTATACGTCAGAAACGGCAGGATAGAATCCTTTGCATCCGGAGAACCGGTCAACCCTAATGCAATCACTACTGCCGATAAGACATTAGTATCTCTTTCACTGGCTGGTGTAGACTTTTTCAGTTCATTCAATGCCTCCTTAGTTCCTATTCTACCTAATCCTAAAGCCGCATACGCCCTGACTACAGAGTGTTCTTTTCTACCATTACTTCCATTAAGTAATTTACCTAAAATAGGGACTGCTGAAGCATCTTTGAGATTACCTAATGAAAGGCAGGCGCAAGATTTTACTTCAGTATTATCCTGGTCACTCAGTATGCTCTTCATTATTTTAGGTAATTCGGGGTCATCGGTGATATTACCCATTGCCAGAATTGCATAAGAACGTCTTAATGACGGTGTGGTCTTATCCTGTGCTACCTGCTTCATAAGAGCAACAAAAGAGTTATCACCTGACAAACTTGACCCTAATAAGATATTATTCCTTACAAAGTATCTTGTCTCTGTCTCATTAGCCTTTTTCAGAGTTTCTATCACGTTAACTGAAACCGAGTTTTTAACATCAATGGCTTTACCGAGTGCGATTGCCGCCCGAAATGCTATATATGGGTTTTTATCGGCTAATGCATCAGATAAAACCTTAATAAGTTCCGGGTAGATTGGATAAACTTTTATTGATTGTGAGCCGCTATTATTAACTATTTTTACCCATTGAATATCTTCCCTAAAAGAGAGATATTTATCGCGATTCCTGGTCCACCAAACCTCCCATGGCTCCACTACACCTAATAATGATGAAGCAGCACTTGCTTGTAGACTTTGAATAAACGGCTGTAGTCCGAGACCTAAAGACGGACGAGGTTGTGCTGGTGACGTATATGGACTTGTTGTAGAACCAGAAGAAGGAGGTTGTTGTATCGGTTGTGTTGGTGCCGCTGGTTGTTCTGGCGCTGGCGCTATTGGAGTTGTATTAGGCGGCGGTGTTATGTTCGGTGGTTTCGACGGGTCCTTCGGTATCGGCGGGTCGTCCGGTTTCCGCGGTATCGGCGGGTCGTCCGGTTCCCGCGGTATCGGCGGGTCGTCCGGTTTCCGCGGTATATCTGGCGTTTTATTATGCACTAAGATACCATTAGCAAAATAGTTATGAGTATTACTCACTTCTAAGTTATAAACCACAGAAGGTTTCGGTATAAATTCAATCTTAACGATTTTTATCAATCCACATTTGGTTAATATAGTATAATCCACTTTCAAATTGTCTGCTCTTTTACAGATATCAGAAGCGATATATACAGGATGGTTACCGGTAACTTCCAATTGCCACCCATTTTCCAAGAAGATGCGATAATATCCTCCTTTATTCTTATGCTTAAATACCTTAGCAACTTTTACTAATTTAGTTTGAGAAGTCTTTTCATCAAATCCAATTATTTTATCCCCCACCTTAATATCTTCAATATTAACCGACTTATTGTCTTCTATTAAGATTTTACTTCCAGGGAGTAAGCATTGTCGTGGACATATGCTATCAACATCTTTAGTTTCTGCTACGAATAAAAATAGACCGCCTATCAAAAGCATCCCCCCTATTAACAATTTACTATGTTTCATATTCCTCATCTCCTTTCTTTATCAATAATTATCATTACCAATTTTCTTGAACCCATAAAATATCTCTTTTAGCTGTCGCACAAAATCTGTCATTGATGAATTTTAGTATGGGGTCCATCCTCTTAAAGTATTTGCCCTGACAAATTTTTATATCTTTCGGGTCGGAATTCCCCTCTATTTGTATTCCCCAGCAATCGCCTTTCTTATCATTCAGGGGTTTATAACATATACAATTTTTGCATTTCATAATTCATTCCTCTCTCTCCATATATATGAATGTTTGAGCAGGGCAAAAAACTGCATAAGATTTTTAAGTTTATAAGTTGATGATTATAACCTACGCATAATCCACTAAAATCATTGACCCCGTTAGAGATGTTTGATATAAAATTGATTAGTATAAAAAACCCATTAGAATCTTAATAAGTTTTGAAGAAGATATAATTATGATTTACGCCCACTGGGCTATCTCCTCGCCCCGTTAGAGGCGTAGATGATACTTGGCATAAAGTTTCTTTCTGTTTTATTCTCATTATGAAGATATCGCCTCTAACGGGGTAAAGGGTTGACAAAACCATTTGTTATTATTACGATGCGTCTTAATTTCACGTGGTCAAAAATAAAGAGGAACACGAATAAGACGAATGGAGCGAATGCCACGAATAATATGACGGTGGTATAAAAATCTGTTAATTAATTCGTGTAATTCGCTTTATTCGTGTGATTCGTGTTTGTAATTTCCTATACTATTAAAAAGGAGTAGATTAGATGAAACAGAATAAACAAAGGTCAATATTAATCAAATCGGTTATGGAACGGGTAAAAAAGCATCATATCAAATTCATCAATCTTTGGTTCACGGATATTCTGGGATATCTAAAATCATTTACCATCACCCGCGATGAACTTGAAGGAGCATTTGCAGAAGGGATGGGTTTTGACGGTTCATCCATAGAAGGATTCACGCGGATAGATGAAAGCGATATGGTAGCAGTGCCTGACCCAACCACATTCAGATTAGTAACCTGGCGCAATAGTCATGATGAAACAGCCCGGATGTTTGCCGATATTATCAATCCGCAAACAGGTGAACCTTTTGAAGGCGACCCGCGTTATATACTTAAATGTAATCTGGAACGCGCCCGGACTCTGGGTTTCACCTTTAATGTCGGTCCTGAACTGGAATTCTTCTATTTCAAATCAGATAAATCAACTGAGCGGCTTGATGAAGGCGGCTATTTTGACCTGATTCCGCGTGATGAGGCGATTGACCTCAGGCGCGAGACGATGATAGCCCTGCAATCAGTCGGCATACCGGTAGAATATGCCCATCATGAGGTCGCGCCGTCACAGCACGAAATAGACCTACGTTATACCGATGCCCTGACTATGGCGGATACGGTAATGACCTACCGGCTGATTGTTAAAGAAATCGCCCAGAAACATAATATCTATGCAACCTTTATGCCCAAACCTATATTCGGAGAAAACGGCTCAGGAATGCATATCCATATGTCGCTCTTTAATGGTAATAAAAATGCCTTCTTCGACCTCAAAGGTAAATATAATCTTTCACCGCTTGCTAAACACTTTATTGCCGGACTATTGAAATATGCGCCTGAATTTACCAGCGTAACCAACCAGTGGGTTAATTCATATAAACGGCTGGTGCCGGGCTACGAAGCGCCGGTTTATCTATCCTGGGCACAACGCAACCGTTCCGATTTAATCCGCGTCCCGATGTATAAACCCGGCAAGGAAAAAGCCACCAGACTGGAATTACGTTCGCCTGACCCGTCAGCCAATCCATATCTGGCTTTTTCAGTAACACTTGCGGCCGGATTAGCCGGTGTAGCAGAAAAACTACAGCCACCTGAACCTGTGGAAAAGAACGTCTATGAAATGTCTGAGGTTGAACGCGCCAGACGGGGCATCAAAACCCTGCCCGGCAGTCTGATTGAAGCCATTCAAATCACTGAGAAAAGCAATGTCGTTAAAAATGCATTAGGACAACACATCTTTGAGCATTTTATCCATAACAAAAAGATTGAATGGGAACGTTATCGTATCCAGATAACCTCTTATGAGATAGAAAAATATCTGCCGGTGCTGTAACTTAAATAAGTAGGTAGTAGATAGAATATAGTCTGTGTAATCTGCCTGCCCTTCGAAGTCCCCGTGGGACGTAGGAGGGTGGCTACGTCTCAGCCCTCTAAAACCCTGAAAAGTGTCTGATTTACCTTACACTCGTTGTCATAACCCCTTTAAAATAGTATCCATTAATTGGCAGGGGGGTGTCTACCCCCGGAGGATACCATACCTACCCCCGGTGGATACCATACCTACCCCCGGTGGATACCATACCCATCCATAGTGGATACCATACCTATCCACAGTGGATACCATACCCATCCATAGTGGATACCATACCTATCCATAGTGGGTACCATACCTACCCCCGGTGGATACCATACCCATCCATAGTGGATACCATACCTATCCACAGTGGATACCATACCCATCCATAGTGGATACCATACCTATCCACAACGGATACCATACCTATCCAGAGCGGATACCATACCTATCCACAGCGGATACCATACCTATCCATAGAGGATACCATACCTATCCATAGTGGGTACCATACCTATCCACAGCGGATACCATACCTATCCACAGCGGATACCATACCCGTCCATAGTGGATACCATACCTATCCAGAGAGGATACCATCACTACCCCCCGTGATAAAGATGCCCCCCATTATGCGTAAAGATGACGCCACCCCCCTGCAAAAAATAGACGAATAGGACGGCGTGTGAAAAATAGATAATCAGAATAATATCTAAAATGACCCTAATTTACAGAAAATAACTGGTTGGAATGGGCTTAAATACTGGCTTACCTCGGACGGTGTGTGGCACCGTTCATGGCACCTGTCTTTGTGGCTAATCTTGTTTTATGGAACCCGGGAATAATTATCAAATGCATAGCCGGTCATATCGCCCAGCGACTGGGGGCCAGTTCCCACTGCAATCGTGGTCGTGCTTAAATCTGTCTTCAGGATGCGGGTGACATTATTAGAACCATAATTTGCCACCCAGCAATAGGTCCCGTCAACCGCGACTCCATGCGGGTTACTTCCCGCCGCAATCGTGGTCGTGCTTAAATCTGATTTCAGGATGCGGGTGACAGTATTAGAAGCCCAATTTGCCACCCAGCAGGTTTCGTCAACTGCGACTCCATAGGGGGCAGTTCCCACCGCAATATTGGTCGTGCTTAAATCTGAGATCTGTATACGGGAGAGATTAGAAGTACAGTCATTTGACAACGAGATATAGGTCG
>JAZDFP010000242.1:0-3786 GCA_043807745.1 Planctomycetota bacterium | reverse complement strand
GTAGGAGAGGTGCTGGAGCGGTTGAACAGGCGCGCTTGGAGAGCGCGAGTGGGGGAAACCTCACCGTGGGTTCGAATCCCACCCTCTCCGTTTATTCTTCAAGGGAACCAAAACTCCCGATATTTCCTAAATTTATGCCCCAGAAAAATGGTACGTCAAAGATTGTTTTATCTGTTGATGGAATGCATTGTTCTTCCTGTGCTTTGGGTATTGAGAAATCCTTGGCTCGTCTCAACGGTGTCACCGAGGCAAATGTCAATTTCATGCGTCAGGAAGCAATTGTTCATTATGACCCGGAAAAGGTGGATCCAAACGCCATCAAGAAGGTCATTACTAGGTCTGGTTATTTTATCAAAGAAACTATTCTGGAACGCACGTCTGTCTATTGGAAGGAACGGTGGTTTATAGCCCGGGTGGTTCTCACGGCATTGCTTATCGTTGCTTCATGGATATTAAGCTACATGGCATTATATAATCCCATTGTGATACATATCCTGAAAAGCAGTTTTTCTCTGTCTGATATCTTGGCATTAGTTGCTATTGTAATAGGGGGGTACCCGGTTTTCAGGGGAGCAATCCAGTCGCTTCTGATACGTGATATTAACGTTTCTTCGCTGGTAGCGGTTGCTAGTATCGCCGCAGTATTGGTTGGTTCATATAAAGAAGCGGGCATGGTTATATTAATTATATTGATAGGGGAGGCATTGGAAGAAAACGCTCTTGGTAAAACCAGAAAAGCGATTGCGGAATTAATACACCTGGCACCTCAAACGGCCGCGATCAGGCGCAATAAACAAGAAATGTCCATCCCGGCCGAAGATGTAATTATAGACGATATTGTAATAATCAAACCGGGTGAACGTATTCCGGTTGATGGCATTATCGTCAAGGGTGACGGAAGTATTAATGAATCAGTTTTAACAGGCGAATCATTATGCATTGACAAGAAAACAGGCGATAATGTTTATAGCGGAACTATTAATGAAAGCGGCGCATTTGAAATGGAAGCTATAGCTGTCGGGGACCATACGCGTTTAGGATTAATCAAGCGTTTAATCGAGGAGGCCGAGTCAGAAAAGGCGCCCATCCAGCGCATAGCGGACCGCTATGCGAAATATTTTTCACCGATTATTCTTTTGCTCAGCCTGCTGCTTTACCTGATAACTCATAATAGTTATGCGGCTATTACGGTTCTTATCGCCGCCTGTCCTTGTGCATTGGTATTAGCAACGCCGACCGCTATCGTATGCGGTTTAAGCAATGCGGCGAAGCAGGGTATTCTTATCAAGGGTGGACAATACCTGGAAGCATTAGGAACCATTGATACTATTTTATTTGATAAAACAGGTACTATTACTACTGGTAAGTTGGATGTCAGCAGGGTAGTAGGATTTAATGGAATGGATGAAAGCCAAGTTATTCGGCTGGCGGCTATTGCGGAGAAAAACTCAGAGCATCCTTTGGCAAAAGCTGTTTTGAAAAGGGCAGTGGATTTGCACCTGCAAATTCCTCCAGCTGATACCTTTGAGTCAACTAAGGGAATGGGTGTCAAAGTATCTCTGGGCAGTGATACTATCTGGGTCGGTAATCAGAAATGGATGGAAATTAATAATATTAATCTTGATAATCAGTCGAGGCAATCAGTTCAAGATATTATTAACAGTGCTGAAACGGCGCTTTTAGTTGCCCGGAGAGATAAAAATAATATTGAGTTTTTTGGAGTAATCGGTATTTCTGATACGCCAAGACCTTTTGCGGCGCAGAGCATCTTGGAAATCAAACAGATGGGTATTGAGAGAATTGCGATTTTGACCGGGGATAATCCGCAGGTTGCCCGGAACATAGCCCAGGGAGTTGGGTTGAATAAATTTTATGCCGGTATGATGCCCGAAGATAAAGTTAATAAAATTAAGGAGTTAAAACAGGCAGGCGGCCGAGTTGCGATGGTCGGTGATGGGGTTAATGATGCGCCGGCGCTTGCTGCAGCCGATGTCGGTATGGCAATGGCTGCAATCGGTTCACCGGTAGCGATTGAATCGGCTGATATTAGCCTGATGAGTGATGATCTCAGTAAAATCCCGCTGGCGATCAAACTTAGCCGACGTGTTAGATCGATTATTAAACAGAACTTTATATTTGCTATTATTTATAATATTGTTATAATATCAATTGTCGTGATACTTGGAGGACTTGATGTACATCACCAGAGTGAAATGACTTTTGGTGCGCTATCGCATCAATTCAGTTCATTATTGGTAATATCGAATTCATTAAGATTGTTAAAATGGTCGCGCTAGACGGGGAGGTAGCGGTGCCCTGTAACCTGCAACCCGCTATAGCAGGGTCGAATCCCTTTTGGAGAGGCCCGTTTCTTTGATGTCTTTTTAATAAATGGCGTTGAAGGCTGGGCCCTATGCAATAGATGAAGTAGTATAACCCCGCCAGGTCCGGAAGGAAGCAACGGTCCCTATTTTATCTATGTGCCGTAGGATACCTGGCTGGAGCAGGATATTAGGAAGCGTTATTGGGAGGAGAACCGAAAAAAGGTGCGCGACCTTTTTTATTTCAGTGAACTGGTCACGGTTATTCTGTCATTTCGGATTAGAAATGCAAGGATGCATTGAGCGATACGAAAATCCCGCTAAAATCAATGCGATATACTTTGAGGGTGTTAAATAATCCTACTTTACCGTTATAAAATCTAAAAGATTTAGTCCAATTATTGGCTATATCTGCGCTTAATGATACGCCCATTGGTGCCACTATATATTTTACACCGGCTAAAAGGCCCCAGCCAAAAGTATTTTCCCCCTCATAATCGCGGTAAACCAGTCGCATTGGCCTAAAATCCTCAAAAAAATGATAGGCTAAAGTGCCACCGTAATATGGCCTAATATTACCGGGCTTAAGGCTTACTATCCAACTGGCATCAAGCGTGGTAAAGTAAAATCGGCCGGTTCTTTGGTTATTAACCGTAAAATCGCCGCTTAAATAACCGGCTCTCATCCTAAATGTGCTGTATTCTTGGGTAGTATGAGAAAGAGATACGTAAACGTTACCCATGTTGCTTATTCGAGGGTTATTCGGCATCACGAATGATGTTTCAGCGCCTAATTCAAAAAATTCGGAAAGGGTATATTTTTTTAAAAACCCTTCAGTGGAATCACTGTCTGCCGCATAGGAAATTGAGCCGCCGAGCGTGGAAACAATAATAAGTACAGCAACCAGAAAAAGCATTCTGGAAATTTTCATAAATGTCTCCTTTATATACTAAGGTTAACGAACTTTATTTTCACATATATGTATCAGATTTGAAGTCGTTGTCAAGAATTTAGCGATATAATTTGTTTATTTTCTACTAAAGACCAATAATGGATAATGAGTTAAGGATAGTAAATTTAAACCAGATGATAGAATATACATCAAATTAAATTACTTTTAGAAGTTTATTAGTGCATCTGCTTTTGTACTAGGGAGCTTTGGTAATTGGGGGGAAGATAGCATTGTGTTATGGTTATCGAAAATCTAATTACAGAACAACTCAAATCTGATTGATGATTGATATGAGTATAGCTAAAAAATATATGCATTTAGTAAAAATAACATAACTAAGTATTTAAAAGAAGTGATTTATAAGAAGTGAGCTCCAAAGGAAGGATTATAATTGCAGAAGCACAAGCTTAGTAGAGCAATCATAGCAAAAGAATTTAAGTTTTTCTTTCTTATTATATAGTTAACATAAGATATATTATCGGACATTAGTTTAGCTTGAATTTTATTCTATAT
>JAZDFP010000241.1:0-4542 GCA_043807745.1 Planctomycetota bacterium | reverse complement strand
GTTAATTCTGTAGTAATGATACAATGCGTTGGTTCGCGTGATAAAGAGCATCCATATTGTTCTCGTATCTGTTGTTCTATGGCAATTAAGAATGCGCGTCGCTTCAAGAAGTCAAAACCCGAATCGCAAGTATATGTCCTATATCGCGACATACGGACATATGGGTTTAATGAGGAATATTATCGTCAGGCACGCGAAGATGGCGTGATTTTCTTACGCTACAACGATGATGAAAAACCAGAAGTATCCAGAAAGAATGGCAAGTTAACCATAATGGTGAATGACCCTATCCTTAATCAAAAAGTGATGTTAGAAACCGATTTATTGGTGCTTTCTGCTGGAACGGTTGCCGAACCATTGAATGAGGAATTAGCAAAGAAACTTAAAGTGCCGCTGACACAGGATAAATTCTTCTTAGAAGCCCATATGAAACTCAGACCCGTGGATTTTGCTACTGAAGGTGTATATCTCTGTGGTTTGGCACATTCACCCAAGAATGTGGATGAAAGTATTATTCAGGCTTTGGCAGCAGCTTCCCGCGCTGCAACTATCCTGGCTAAAGATAGGGTCGAGTTAGATGCCATTGTCAGTCAAGTGATTGACGAGAATTGTGATGGTTGTGCTTATTGTATAGACCCTTGTCCTTATCACGCCCTTGCATTGATTGAGTATATGAGAGAGGGAGTAATTAAAAAGACGGTTGATCGAGACCTTGCACTTTGCAAAGGTTGCGGGGTTTGCCAGGCAACCTGTCCGAAAGCCGCTATCGTAGTAAATAATTTCAAACTATCACAATTATTAGCAATGGTGGAAGCGGCATTAGAACCTCCGCAATAAGGAGATATTTATGACAGAAACACAAACAACTAATAATACAGAGCAAACAACAAATACATTTGAGCCATTGATTATAGTTTACTGTTGTAACTGGTGTTCCTATGCCGGCGCAGATTTGGCTGGAACATCAAGACTACAATATCCTTCCAATATCCGCATTATACGCGTGATGTGCTCGGGAATGGTGCATCCTAATTTAGTTATAGAGGCATTAACCAAAGGTGCTGATGGCGTTCTGATGTTAGGATGTCATATAGGAGATTGTCATTACCTGGAGGGCAATCTGAAGGCTCAGGCACGCAAAGAAGCTATTGAATTGCTTTTAGATGATTTAGGGGTTGAAAGAGACCGCTTTAGACTTGAGTGGGTTTCTGCTTCAGAAGGTCCGCGTTTTGCACAGGTTATTAAGGAAATGGTTGAACAAATAAAAAAACTTGGTCCAAGTCCATTTAGACAAGGTTAGTTGGATAACGAGGAGATTATATGCCAGTAAATTATCGGACTATCAACAATAAAAAATATATGTGGGATGGCAAGATATATGAAAACGAAGGAGATGCCCTAACTACCGCTACTGCATATAAAAAAGATAATTTTGATGTTCAATTAATATCCGCCGAAGGCGAACCCGCCTCCGGCGGGCAGGAGACAGGTAAATATTTACTTTATACAAGACGATTAGCAACCGCAACTACAACAAGCAGTTAATTTTAACTCTGCCCTTGAGGGCAGGGTATATTAAGAAAGGAGAGGAATATGGCAGTTAGAGTAGCCGAGGAGTGGCTGAACATCTGTGGCGGATGTGAAGTTACTATCCTTGACATAGGCGAGCCGCTCTTAGACCTCCTGCCCCAGTTGGAGTTTGTCCATATCCCGGTACTGGCGGACAACAAATACTTTGGGCAGACAGGCGAAAAGAGCACGATGGAGATCCCACAGGCAGATGTGGGGATAATCTCCGGTGGTATCCGTAACGAGAAGGAGAAACATGTTGCCGAAGAGATGCGCAAGAAATGCACGACTATTGTTGCGCTTGGCTCCTGCGCCTGCTTTGGTGGTATTCCGGCAATGGCTAATATGTGGTCACTGAAAGACCTTTATGAAAAGGTTTATCGGGGTAGTACCACCACTGAATCTGGTGAGACTCCCAAGGAAAATCTACCGCCACTCCTTGAGAGAGTTCTTGCCTTGGACGAGGTGATTAAGGTTGATGTGGCAATCCCCGGTTGCCCAACATCACCTGACTGGATAGTCGGCGCATTGACTTCGCTCTTGACAGGTAAACCATTTATTATGCCGGAAAAGAGTGTTTGTGATGAGTGCCCGACCAAGCGGGAAAAGAAAGCCGCCGGTGGCCAGATTAAAAGGCCCCTGGAATCGCTTACCTTTAAACAGGGTGAACCATGGGAAAACACCCGTTGTTATATGGAACAGGGTTATCTTTGTTTAGGTCCGGTAACCAAAGCCGGTTGCGCGGGTGCTACTACTGAACCGGGCGAGGCAAAAGTACCCCGTTGTATCAAGGGGTATATGACCTGCCGCGGTTGTTTTGGGCCAATCCGTAAAGGCGCTAATCCGCTGGTTGATATGATGACCGCGATTTCCTCAATCGGATTAGATGCCAAGCAGGTAGCAGACCGCAGGGCTTTACTTAACAGATATATCGGAGGTCAGGGTCGCTTGAAACCTATTCCTGAACCAAAAGGACAGGCTCAAGCACAGAAAGGAGGTGCTGAATGCCAGGCAAGACCATAACTATTGCACCCGTCAGCCGAATTGAAGGCCACGCCAAAGTGACCATTCAATTAGATGATGATGGTAATGTGCAAGATACTTTTGTCAATGTGGTGGAACTCCGGGGCTTTGAGAAATTCTGCACAGGCAGACCAGTAGAAGAGATGCCTCGTATTGTCACCTCAATATGTGGTGTCTGTCCATGGTCACATCATCTTGCTTCAGCCAAGGCTTGTGATGTAATCTTTGGAGTGACTCCAACACCCACAGGTAAGAAATTAAGAGACCTTTGCAATAGCATTGCTTTTTGCGAGGAACATATTCTTCATTTCTTCTTCCTCAGTGGGCCAGATTTCGTGATGGGACCTGATGCAGACCCCTCGGTAAGAAATGTCATCGGGATTGCCAAGGCTAATCCTGAGATAGGTAAAAAGGTGGTTCGTAATAGGCATCTGGGTGCCAGAATGCTTAATATCGTCTCAGGAAAGTCCATCCATCCGGTTACGGCTGTTCCGGGCGGATTTTCCAAGCCGTTAACTGAGGATGAACGCAAAAAGGTTCTGCCGATGGCTCAAGAGGTATTGGAATTCGCTAAGTTTGCTATAAAGTGGGCGAAGGAAAATATCTTCCCCAAATACCTTGATGCCGTTAAAACCCTAGGGGTGATTAAAACGGGTTTTATGGGAACTGTTGATAATGATGGTGCACTTAACTGCTACGATGGTAAAATCAGATTGATGAAACCGGATGGTTCATTTACTGATTTTACTTATGAGAAATACACCGATTATATTGGTGAAAAGATACTGGGTTGGACCTATCTCAAGTTTCCCTATGCCAAATCTTGGAACGAGGGATTCTCTATGGATTTAAATAATCCTAAGGGGATTTATCGGACTAACACACTTGCCCGCATCAATGTGGCTGACAAAATGGCAACTCCGCTGGCGCAAAGGGAATTTGAGGAGTTCCGTAAGAATTTCGGCAGACCTGCTCAATTAACTCTGCTCTATCACTGGGCAAGACTGATTGAGTTACTGTACCATGCTGAGCATGCGATAGAACTTCTTGATGATAAGGATATCACCGGCAAGGAAACAAGGATAAAGGTAACGCCAAGAGCCGCTCGTGGTGTGGGTTGTACTGAAGCACCTCGTGGAACTCTTATCCATGATTATACAACTGATGCTGATGGGATGATTACCAATGTTAACTTGATAGTTGGTACGACTCATAACAATGCGCCCATTAATATGTCGGTAAAGCAAGTTGCTACTTCACTTATCAAAGGCGGCAAATATGACCAGGGCTTGATGAACCGCGTAGAGATGGCTATCAGGGCTTATGACCCTTGCCTTTCTTGCGCTACACATAATCTTGATGGGACATTGCCCGTTAAGGTTACTATTACAGATTCTAAAGGTAAGGTGGTGGATACACTGGTAAATTAGCATAGGAGTAAATAGCATAGAGCGAGGAGTGTCCCGATGTTACATCGGGATGCTCTAAGCTCTAAACATTATTATGGAATCACCAGAATATTATAGTAAAGAAACTCTGGTACTGGGCTGTGGTAATATTTTATTCGGCGACGACGGCTTTGGTCCCGATGTAGCAGACTATATTTTAAGCAATTATAGTATTCCTGAAAATACGGCGGTATTAAATCTTGGATTAAGCACCAGAGGTTTTATATTTGATATATTACTAAGCGAACAGAAACCGAAACGTATTATTATTGTTGATGCCGTTTCTTATGAGGGTAGGAAACCGGGTGAGATATTTGAGGTTCCTTTGAACAATCTGGTGAAAGAAAAAGTGGATGATTTCTCATTCCACCAGGGACCGACATCTAATTTATTGAAAGAGTTGAGGGATATCTGCGGGGTTGATGTGGTAATTATCGCCGCACAACCGGAAAGTATTCCGGCGGAAATGAAAAGAGGATTAACCGAACCACTTAAAAAAGCC
>JAZDFP010000240.1:0-2606 GCA_043807745.1 Planctomycetota bacterium | reverse complement strand
GTCGGTTAGATGATACGGCGGAGTATGCCAACCGGGCGGCAAGGCTGAAAGAAAAGCTCGGTTATACTGCATTACAGAAGATTGACGAACGGATCAAACTGGCTGACTGCGATGTCATTCACGTCGGGCAAACCGCTATCTTAGTGGAAGTCATGGCCGCGACTCCACAGCAAGAGGCTGCCCGACATGAGGACGAAGGCGACTCCAGTTACTGCATAGAGTGCGGATGCCAGATGCCCAACCCGGCTCATCAGAAGCAGCCCGATCTGTTATCTGTCGATGATTTTATATGTCGTAATTGCCGTGCCCAGCATGAGCAGGCGCGACGTCCGGTACGTGAGGTGAACTGCTACGGTTGCGGCTGTGATATCACTGCCAAGGCGGACGCTGATGGCAAAGCGGATGAACTCAAGCATATCGCACTTTATCTCTGCTCGACCTGCGCTGATGGTAGTGTGAGTGGCACGCTACCAGTAAAACGAATCAAAGACTATCGTCTGTTGACATGCTTGGGTGAAGGTGGCTTCGGTATGGTCTTCCTCGCTCGACATGAGAAGACCGGCCGGGCTGTTGCCCTGAAAGTGACCAAGGAGGTCGTCAAGCAGGACCCGGCACTGGTCAAACGCTTCAAGCGGGAAATTGCCATCATGCAACGATTACAGCATCCCAATCTGGTTAGACTCTATGATGATGGGATTGCGGAAAGCGGCAATTATTACTTTGTATCGGAGTACCTGCCCGCAGGTAGTTTGGTCGATTACACTCACCGCTATTTTGGTGGAATTTTGCCTCTTGCTAAGGCGCGCCAGGTATATCTACAGGCGCTGGAGGGGCTATCGTTTTTGCACGATAAAGGTTATGTCCACCGGGATATCAAGCCGGAGAACATCATCCTGACTAAAGACCATAGCGGCAAGCGGATTGCCAAGCTGGGTGATTTCGGGTTAGCAAAAAACTACATCGTTCATGGCGGTACACTGACCGGAGTCAATGAATGGATCGGTACTATCTTCTATTGTCCGCCGGAGCAAATTCTGAATTTCAAGCACGCAAACACGGCTACAGATATTTACGCGATGGGGATCGCCTTCTATCAATCCGTAACCGGTCTGTTTCCCTACGACTTCCCCAGCAAGAGGGAATGTGCCGAAATGGTTCGCCGCGGCCAAGTCCCCCGTGATCCGATTTCGTTTATCCTGGGGGATGACAAGCCGATCCCAATTGAGAAGCGTCTGCCGGGAATTTCATCGAAAGTGGCAAAGGTTATTAATCGCGCTGTCGTAAAGGACGCTAATCATAGGCTGTCGACACTAACAGATCTTATAAATGCATTGCGAGCATAATAGACGTGCAATACGTCAGAAAATCTATAATGTCACTCTTGGAGTTCTTATGAATATAGGCAATATAATTAGTATTCATGATATTCATGATTACATTATAGAGGATATTAAATACGGTGGCATGGGTGAAGTATATAAATTACGAAAGTGCCACAAAAATTCTGAATTTGTATTTACATTTAAAGATGTTGTTGCCGTAAAAACATATCGAGATAACTTATTTAATCAGCAATATCGAAGCGCGTTTGAAAAAGAACTTAATACTTGGATATTACTAGATAACAATTATATCGCACCTCTTCAATTAATTTTTAATACCAATAATAAAATCATGGCTTTAATGCCTTGGTTTGAAATGAACTTATCTGAATATCTCAATACAATTGATAAGATAACGTTATCAGATATCAAGCAGATAGCAATTAGTATAGCTCAAGCACTAGACTATGCCAATAAATCGCTTGGCATAATTCATAGAGACATTAAACCTGAAAATGTTCTTGTCTCTATGCATAATAATAACAGTGTTCGATATCATGTCTCTGATTGGGGTATATCAAGAATAAATAGAGCAGATTATCTGATACATAATGGCGCAGATATACAAAATACAATGATTGGAGCCGGAACGCCAGGCTACATGAGTCCAGAGAGAATCAATGGAGAAGAAAATAGAATTAATGGAGATATATTCAGCATTGGAATAATAATTTATAAAGCAATATTTAAAAAATTACCGTATGAGAGCAGTGATGTGGATGTCATTAAATCTGATGTAATAACCGGTAAATACTTCAATTTAATAATATCGAATACTGGTAAACTTAACACAAAGCTTGCTACTGTAATAATTAAATGCTTAAACCCAAATGCTAATAAAAGATATTTGGATTATGATAATCTTATTGAAGACATATCGAAGTTATAGAGGAGGCTGAAATGGGCATATTCGATTTCTTGAAGGGGAATAAAGAAGATAAAGAAATAAATAGGATCATAGGAAAAGTAAGGGACAAAGGTGAAATTATAAAAACTGTTAATAGAGCGATCTCCTTGAGAAATTTAGATAGACATTCTGAGGCAATTGCATTGCTAAAACAAGTTATAGCAGAATATCCACCTGCATTATCAATATTAGGTAATACTTATTTAAAAATACTGTAGAGTACCGTATTTTACCAAAAAAATAAATCAAGCGGTAAGTCTCAATCCCTCGATCCTGTTTAAATCTATCCTTTCGGTGATGAATTTTTTAAGGATTGA
>JAZDFP010000239.1:0-7674 GCA_043807745.1 Planctomycetota bacterium | reverse complement strand
TACAAATTCTGTTCATCATCCATAACCAAACTTAAAATATGGTCTTCTTTAGAGTCATAATAAACTTCCGCGGCTCCGTCCGGCTTGATTTGATAGATTTTTCCTTCGGGTCCTGTGCCTGCGTATAAACGGTTATCTTTTCCCCAGAGAAGAGACCAGATATAAATCTCAGGAAGTTTGCAGAATAGTTTTGCTTCTTTTGAAGGGCTCAAGATAAAGATTTTTCCGTCCGGAATGGTGCCGATATAAAGGTTATCTTTATTATCAAAAGCAAGAGCGGTAATCACTAATTCTTCTGTGGCAAAGATTTCCTTTAATTTTCCATCTGCCATAGTCAATAATTTGCCGCTGTTACCGGTCCCGAAATAGAAATTACCGTTTTTGTCGGCAATCGCGGTCCAGATACTGATTTCGCCTGATTCAAAGCGCTTGACCGGCAGACCTAATGAAACTTCGCCGTCTGAATTAATAATCACTCCATCCAGTGTTCCTTTATTAAAGTCCTCTTCAGAGGAAATATTCCAAACCATAGTGGTCGTAGCAAAAGCGGGAAGAATCAAAATAAAAATCACTGCCGTTATAGTTAGTATTTTTGCTATCATATGTTGTTGCTCCTTTCTTTATTTAATCTTTTATTTTTATCGTAACATTTTTTGAACCATCAATTACCCACTCTGATTCGCTCTGTGTTTTAAGCGAATCCTGTTCTATGCTTACGCCGGTGGCGGTATTAGAAATAAGCGTGCCGAAAACTGAAGTAGGCAAATGGGGCATTTCTTTACCCTTAAAAGCAATGCCTACGGAGGGCAAATTTAATTGAGTAATAATCAGGTTTGAAGCATAACGTCTTTTTATAAAACTAATCATGTCTTCAAATGTCTCTGGCTTGGGCAATTTGGCCGTTGCTTCCCGTCCGCTTACAACTGTAATTTCATATTCTCCTGCCATTACATTTTCCGGTATCTTTATGTCAACTTCCTTTTTGACCGATGATTGGCCAAAAGGTTTTAAGAGAACGTTAACAGTAACAGTTTCCCCTGCTTTTACTTCCGTCTTATTCAGCCAGACGGATTGTATAGAGGCAACTTTCCGTTTATGTAAGATAGAAACATCAACCGTTGTTTCAGCTATTTCCATCTTTTTAAAGGGGTTATTAAGAAGTTGCACTATTTGAGACGCTAGACTCATTAGGAGATCTTTATATCCATCCTGCGTAGAATATAAATTATCTAATAGAATAGTTTCTCCATCTTTTAATTTAAACACCAGATCTAACTTAACGGTTGCATCACTTTGCTCTATCGTTTCGCCGTAAACAATAGACCTAATAACACATTGCAGTAATAGAAGAGGAAGTAAGCTTTTTTGGTTGATTAGTTCCACCTTATAGGTATTTTGATATTTGGTCTGCTGATTGGTGGTGGTTATTTTTACGGGAATCATGACGGGTTGTTTACCTAAATACCCGGCCACACATGGCAGGCGGTCCTGGGTAAAGGTACCAACCGGTTTCACCATACTGGCAAGCTTAAATGATGTTTCTGAACCGGCAATTACGGTATGCACGTAGGCAGTAGCCATGGGGATTGAAATTTGTCCAAACATACCCATGGAATGTCCAAAGACAAGGACTTTATCACCATCAACATAGGTTACCGTTCCAACACCGCCTATATTAAAATCACCACGAGCAAGTTCTACTCCTACCGCCGCACCTGGTTCCAGTTTGATATCTAAATCACTATAAGACCCACTGCCACTGCCCTGGATAGGGGCAAAACCCATTTCTTCAAAGTCTTTTTTAACTGCACTTATTACGTTAGGATGAAATCCTGAGAAAAATAAGGGGGTCATTACAGGCCGAAGTATAGAATCCTTGGCCGGCAGAGGCAAATAACTCTCTTCTTCCATTGGACGTTCTGATTCCTTTAACATATATTCAATCGGAGTCATACCAAATAAAGGGTCTTTAGGAAAAGCGGTGAAACCGAGTGATAAAGCGCCTGCAAGTTTGCCTTCCAGATAAATCGGACTGCCGCTCATTCCGTGAATGATATTGGCATGGTCGGTAACTTTATGGTTTGCTCTTAATAAGACAATGTCTGTTTTAGGCCCCATGTGGTTTTTAAGAATACTGATTACCTCTACGTCAAACTTCTCAATCTTAGTGCCTTCAAAGACGGTTAACCCATACCCCTTCATACCCGGCTTCACTTCAGAGACCTTAATCATTTCAGGAGGACTTGCCGCAGCCCAATGGGCCATCAACCCAACTATAAAAATCAGGGCAACGGGCAATAAGCGCTTTTTAATCATTGCTATTTCTCCTTTCCATATTTATAAGTTATCCCTTTTTTACCATCGCCTTTTATCTTCATTTTCATTTCCATATCCATTGAAAACACCTCCTGTTTTACTGTGCCTTCTCCTTCCATGGTTCCTTTTATCTCATCCATACTAGCTTCCAGCAAAAGTGGTCTGCCTTCTTTGATATCAAACAGAAGTTCCCCGCTGAATTTCATTGTCATCGTCATTGAGCCATTTATACTTTTCATTGGGTTATCACTGCTATCTTCACTACTATCTTTATGCCCTTTGCCTCCTAAAATTGACTTAAGATCATCAACTTCACATTTCATTGTGCCTTTTATTGATATGCGCGCATTTTCAGTCTGGCCGTTCTGGGAAACCTCCTTTAGTGTGCACTCGCCGGAAAAATCCAAGAACTTCATCAATTTCATTTTTTCTATATTGTCCTCTCCCGTCCCAAATATCTTAGGTCCTTCATTAGGGTCTATGGTCCATTTGTCACCTATTTTTACCGGTTCTTTAGGGAGAAGCTTTTTTATTGGGTCATCAATCTTCAATGATTTCTCTATCTCTTCCTTAAGCTTTTCCTTTGAACCTTTAATCTTAACCTTTATTTCTTTACCATCCCTTTCCAGAATAATGGTTTTACCGCTAAGCGGTGATTCTTTAGTTTCCTCCTGGGATGGTATTTCCTGGTCATTGCCACCTATCGACATTGACTGTTTAGTCTTGCCTTTTGTTTCATGCTTAAGATATTCCCTTTGGAGCTTATTTACCTCGCCCTTTTCAGATACCTCTAAAATCTCTTCTTCATATTTGACTGTACCGGCATTAGTCATATCCATATTTAGGTCCATATTTTGGGTTTGCTCTTTTCCTTCACCGATATGAATTATCATTTTCATTTTGCCATTAATATTCATGTTCTGGCTGTCCTTTTTTTCTACGCTAATCTTTTCTCCCGGTGCGTATTTAAGCTCTATGGTATGCCTAACTTCAACCTTAGGTATCTCCTTTTCTGCCGGTTTTTGTTCGTCAGCAGACCAGACAGTTATCCAACTAAGTAGACCCAAACCCAGCCCCGCCGCCAATGACCACCGCAAAGTCTTCATATCTCCCATCCTTTCTTACCGTTTTTCGGCAAATTACATTATAACGGAATCCGTCATTTAAAACCTGACAGATTCTATTGTACTATTTTTACACAGAATCCGCCATTGTACTTGCGACGGACATCTGTATAAGGATATTTTATGGTTCAATCTTACCATCTTTTTTCCCGTCTCGTAAATCAATTTCATCCATTTTCTGCTTCATTGTTTCCGTATCAATAATTCCTTTATCCTGCAATAATTCAATCAAAGCGTAATTAATCAAGTATAAAGAACTGATATTATCCTGTAGATTTCTTATAAGCGATTCCGTCTTATTGTTTTCAGGGTTGTGAAAAGATTGTTGCATCTTTAATTGATTCTTTATCTCTTCAAGATGTTCGTTTGTTTCTATCTGTTGTAATAAGGTGAATAATCCCATAATCTACTCCTTTTTTATAACTTATAAGCAAAAAGCGTGCCAGATTAAATAATTATAAATGATAAATTATTAATTATGAATTAACTCTCTGAAATTACTGGTGTTATGTCAATCAATATTTAATCCACAATTAATAATTAAGAATTTATAATCAGCAAGATGTGTGCATTTCCGCACATTTCGTGCAAACTTGTCCCTAACGGGATCCCGTAAGGGATAACCACAGACCCACTGGGCAGGTTCATACGGAGAAATTAAATAATCAGTGTCTACCCGTGTTTACCTGTCCGACGGTCAGGCGGGTCTGTGGTTTCGTTCTCCCGAACCCAGCGACGTAGCGTATGCGGATTTATCTTAAGAAGTTGAGCGGCTTTTTCAGCGTTGTGATTGCTTTTATCTAATGCTATTTTAACACACTTTTCTCTTAAGTCATCAATAAATTTGTCTAAGTTGACACAACCCAAAGAGATTTGTTCCTGTAATTTAGGTTCCTGGATTAAATCTGCATTACAGGTAATATTTTTTATCTCATCCGTAAAAATTCTGCACTCAAGATGATTTTCTGTCAGCGTTTCTTCATTACGATGCACACGGGATAGGGCAGAGAAAACAATGCTTTTCAACTCCCTGACATTGCCGGGCAAAGGGTATGACTCAAGCCGTTTGATTATATCTTTATCCACCTTGATTCGGCGATGATATTTATGGTTAAACTCTGCAGTGAAAAATTCTACCAAAAGACCGATATCTTCTGTTCTTTCGCGTAGAGGCGGTATGATTATTTTATCGTAACAAATACGGTAATAAAGGTCATCACGGAATTGTTCTTTTTGCACCATTTCCTCAAGATTCTTGTTAGTAGCGCAGATAATCCGAACATCTACCTTGGATGTTTTTTCACTGCCGAGGGGACGAAATTCCTGTTCTTCAATGGCTCGTAATAGTTTTGCCTGAGTCGGCAACGCCATATCACCGATTTCATCAAGGAATAGCACGCCTTTATTAGATAGTTCCAGCAAGCCGCGTCTTTTACTGACTGCTCCGGTAAAAGCGCCTTGTTCGTGGCCGAATATTTCGCTTTCAATAAGCGTTTCGGGAACTGCGGCGCAATTCATCTGTAAAAAAGGTTTTCCATAGCGCGGGCTCAACCGATAGATTTCATTAGCAATAAGTTCTTTACCCACACCTGTGTCGCCGACAATTAATACCGGTGTATCGGTTTTGGCAACCGTATGGGTCTTCAATATAACTGCTTCCATCTGACTGCTTTTGTAAATAATCTCTGATTTTTCCTGCAATGACTTTTTCCGTTCCCAGTAGATTTCTTCTGCATTTTTGACTCTGGTAATAAGTTTAATATCGCTATGAGAATGGTATCGTACGAGATAGTCAAAAATATTTAATTTCCGCGCCTTATCCATAATCTCATCATTCAGTTCTTTATAACTAAACATAATAACCGGCACCCATGGTTTTGTCTGCCGTATTTTCTCCAGGGCATAAATACCGCCTAATTGATTCAATCTACCGGCGGATTCATCTATTCTTGTATTCGGCATTAATACATCAAGAATAATCACACAGTATCCCTGTTTAGACGCTTTTTCAATTGCTTCTTCACCGCAGGAAGCGGTATCCACTTCATAGCCGCGTTCGCTTTCAATCAAGAGATTTTTATAGTATTCACGTTCGTCTTTCTTGTCATGGGCTAATAATATTAAACGATGTTGACTCATATATAATACTACAGATTTAATGTTGTGATGATATAGAGAATTCCCAATAACTCCAGATTATAAAAGAAAAATGCGACAGAAGGTCAAGGTTTATTTGGTGATTTGTTAATATTAGGCGGCAGTAATATTGATATGAGTTTGCTTGATAAATAAAGTCCTATTTGCAAGATTTCCAGTATGATAGAAACGTTGATAAATTGCTATATTGATTAACTTCCGATGATGGAAAGCATTACGGCTGCGGCCATTATGGAGCCGATTTGACCTCCGGCATTAACGCTTACCGCATGCATCAGGAGGAAATTCTGGGGGTTGGCTTTTTGTCCGACTTTCTGAACAACCCGTGCTGACATTGGAAATGCAGAAATACCGGCCGCTCCAATCAAGGGATTAATTTTACCGCCGCTAAAAAGACACATTATTTTGGCGATTAATAATCCGCAAGCCGTATCAAGTATGATAGCAATTAAACCAAGCAAGAAAATAAAGAATGTGTTAGTCTGTATAAATTTATCAGCGGACATAGTTGCGCCGATAGTAATTCCCAAAAGAAGCGTAACAATATTAATGAGTTCATTCTGGGCGGATTGGCTGAGGCGGTTGACTACGCCTGCTTCTTTGAGAAAGTTGCCCAGCATAAGCATTCCGACCAGAGGAGCGCCTTTAGGAGCAATCAGACAAATAAAAAGCGTAGCCATTATCGGGAATAGAATTTTTACGGTAGGCGATACCGAAGACTGAACCGTTTCCATTTTTATTACCCGTTCTTTTTGAGTGGTGAGCAGACGCATAATCGGTGGTTGAATAATGGGGACAAGAGACATATAAGAATAAGCCGCAACTGAAATTGCGCCCAAAAGGTGGGGGGCATATTTGGAAGAAAAATATATGGAAGTTGGACCGTCGCAGGCGCCGATAATCCCGATAGCGCATGATTCAAGTCTCTCAAAACCCAGAATAAGCGCTAAGATAACGGTGAAGAATATACCGAATTGTCCCGCGGCACTTAATAACAAAATACGTGGATTAGTAAAAATAGGCGAGAAATCAGCCATAGCGCCTATACCGATGAATATCAGGCAGGGGAATAATTCCGTAGGGATTCCGGCATCATAGATGATTTTTAGCAAGCCGCCTTCTTCCATCAAGCCTGTCATCGGGAGATTGACAAGAATCGCACCGAATCCGATGGGAATTAGAAGCAGAGGTTCAAAACCATATTTTATTGCTATAATGATTAAAAATCCTCCGATGAGAATCATCGCAATCTGACCTAAACCTAGGTTAGTGAATCCTTCGGTAAGACCTCTCAAAGCAGATTCTAACATACAAATCTAATTTTTCTTAGATGGATTGCCTGCCCGACTGGACACTCGGTCAGGCGGGGTATTTTTTTGTGTTGAGAATATTTTATTAAGCAGACTGGATAAAAAGCCAAGGAGGATAAGACCAATCATTGTGGATGTGGCTCCGATAAGAGCCAGAGTAAGACCGAATTCCAGGTTTTCCTTCATAACTTATTCTATTAGAGCCAGTTAGTCCCATCAGGGACTTTACTGGGTTTTATTAGTCGCTGTTAGCCCGTATGGGCGTTACCAGCGACTTATCCCGCATTAGCGGGGTCCCGATTCACATCGGGGTTAGTTGTTTTGGACACGCTTTATGTTACCGATATGTAATACACATAGAAATATGGAGATTATATTGTCAATAAATAATTATTGTAATATTTTATCTTCAACTATAAATGTAATTTTTGTTAATGTGAAAGGTTAAATATACAACACAATAATGGGGGGATATAGGGTTTCCATATACGGGGAGTAGGGGTATAGGGTATGGGGGATAGGGGTTATCTCCCTATGGGATAGGGGCTATCTCCCTGTAGGGTAGGGGCTATCTCCCTGCGGGATAGGGGCTATCTCCCTGCGGGATAGGGGCTATCTCCCTGCGGGATAGGGGCTATCTCCCTGCGGGGTAGGGGCTATCTCCCTGCGGGGTAGGGGCTATCTCCCTGCGGGATAGGGGCTATCTCCCTGCGGGATAGGGGCTATCTCCCTGCGGGATAGGGGCTATCTCCCTGCGGGATAGGGGC
>JAZDFP010000238.1:0-23767 GCA_043807745.1 Planctomycetota bacterium | reverse complement strand
CCTAATAGCCTACATTCTATCATTGTTGTGCCGCCACCGGAAAATGTATCCAGAACCACCTCGCCTTTTTTAGTATAGCGGAGCATTGCCTGATGTGGAATCTGAGGAATAAAGTTGCCGTGCAATTCACCGGTATGGACACCACTTTTATCCCTGGCGCCTAAGAACCATAAACTATCGGTTATAATATCGCCGTATTCTTTCCATCTATTCAGGTCAATGTCGTTAAACATTGTGACCTTGGGATGCTCGGATTTTGGCATCTCTAAAGTGGATACTTTCTCACCTCTATCAAAGGGGATATATGATTCTAATTCTTCCTGGACGAGTTGTTTCGGGCTATGAGCGGTCTCATATACCACGGATGATTTCTTTATAGTGTGCTTCTTGGACGATGCCATATTTAATACCACTCCTATTTTTATTATCCGTATCCTACATTATTAAAACAATTCTGTCAAGCAATCCTTATCTATTTGCCATTAGCAAATACAAATCCGTCAAATTCGCTTAATCCCTGCCCGTCCTCTGGCGGGTGCTTACAGAAGTATTTTCATAAAAATACAAAATACCCATATAAGATTTTCCCTTTTTTCGTATGTAACTATAGAGGGAGAGAGCGAGGTCGGTCGCTTGACCTGTCAAATATGAGAAGGCGGTCAAGATATAAGACTAACCTGCTCCTCCCCTCTAAAGTGAGGGTATAGATATGAAATGCCGTGAAGAGTTGTGTAACGGGAATGTCCCGCAAGGTAAAGGGCTTAAATCACTTGCCGCTAAGGCATTGGGTCTCTGTCGTTACTGCTACAATATGAACTACCACACGCCCAAGCGGGGTAAAGTAAAGCAGGAACTTAATTCAGCCCAGATTCGGGAAAGGCACCTGCGGATACATCGGGAACCGGCTAAAAGGTTCTACGAGCCCAAGTTCTATAAGGAGTGGCTGGACTACTGGAAGACATACTGGAGGAACTATACGGAATAGTAGCCACAGATTACACAGATTAAATGGATGGAGTAAGGATGGGTATAAATATGAAACGGGTAATGTTATTGGTTCTGGTATTAATCTTTGCCACAGAGACACCGAGCGCACAGAGAGAAGAAAAAGGAATAGAAATTGTCTTTAAGGCACAGGATAAGCAAATAAATCCATATCAAGAGGAATATGAGAAACTTTTATATCCAACAGTGAGAATCAATTCGCCCGCAGGAACAGGTTCAGGCGTAGTAATTTCTAACACGAATCACACGAATAGGGACGAATTAACACGAATAGATATTCTTTCTGCGGCACATGTTGTAAATGACCAAAATGTTGTTGATATAGAATTCTATAATTCGGAAATCATCACAGGCACAGTAGTTATAACTGATACCATTAGAGATTTGGCTATTATTCGTGTAATTTGCGGTATTCGTGATATTCGTGTTATCTATTCTGCCCGCCTCGCCCCAAAGGACTATACGCCTTATATCTTCACGCCTATATACACGGTGGGTTGCTCTTTGGGGCTTTCGCCTCGTCCTTCAACCGGTATTATCTCCGTTATAGATAAAGACCATTGGGAAGTATCTTCACCAGTATTACCGGGTAACTCCGGTGGTCCGGTTTACGATGCACGAACATACGAAGTAATAGGTATTGCAGTATGGGTTAAGGTTTATCAATACCAACTCGTCACCACAATGGCTGGAATCGTTCCTATCAATCAAATCTATGAATTCCTGAAACCACAGTGGCGCTAAAGACGCCATGGCGCTTCGGCGCCAATTACACAGATAAACCCCGCACACCAATGAATTGGTGTGGGGGTAAACCAAATCGGAGCCTTCTCTTTGGGAGCTCACAAGGAAAAAGGCAACCGTTGAGTAACAAATCCTATAATTAGGTAGAAAGGGGGTGAGAACAATGTCATTTGAAAAGAAGTTTGAGTTGAAACTCTATGTGCCAGTGACCTGGGAGGTGGCAGGCGATATGCCTGACCGATGGGCAAACGGCTTGAAGAATGCGGCTGAGGTCATCAATGACCGCAGACAGGCAAAGATACCGGATGACGGGACATTTAACTCTGAGATGGCGATTCCAGCAAATAAGGGCTATGTGCCTTTTGTTGCATCTGGATTTATCTCCAAGAGTGACCGTTCTGATGACGGTATCAAGGGTAGCCATGCCAAGAACGTTACCACAGCCTTTAACTTCTGGAACGACAAAATCAATAAGGCATACGCCACAGTTGATGGAATCGTTGCCAAGGAGTTCAAGGAGAAAGTGGATGA
Organism: Planctomycetota bacterium; assembly: GCA_043807745.1. Lineage (GTDB taxonomy): Bacteria > Planctomycetota > MHYJ01 > JACQXL01 > JACQXL01 > JAZDFP01. The sequence goes on along the minus strand of JAZDFP010000238.1, from coordinate 21,487 downwards.
TGCCAAGGTTCGCTGGGCATTGAGAGTTGCGGACAAGACACTGCGCTTCACGGGTGATAAGATTCGTGGTCGGAGCGTTGCTCCAATCGCGACCTATTATCTGGTCGGTGATGAAAGGGCTTCGGGCTGGATTAGACCATCTGATTTTGCTGACGGAACGCCTTACAACATCGCCGGTGCCCGTGAAAGGGTCGCGCTCAAAACCGCTATCCAACAAAGATTGGTTCAGGGCGGGCAGATGGTTTCCAACCTGGAATATACAGCCGCAGCATTGCTTGCCGAGAACACGGTCAACGCCTCTTTACTGAGCAGGTTAAGAGACACGGCAAAGTGCGATGCGTTCGTGGCTGTTCCGGCACCTGATAAGTGCTTCTGCGCTTGGGCTCTGGATGGAAGCGGGTTACTTTACCTGCACGTTCAGGTCGGGCTGACCACACCGTAAGGTGGTTGCGTGAGTGGGACGAGTGCACGCGTCCCCGACCACGCTTTAAAATACTAACCGCAGAGACGCTGAGACCACAGAGAATTCCTCTGTGTTCTCTGTGCCTTTGTGGCAAATATGGAGAAAACAGTATATGGCATACAGAAGAAGATATTTTGATGGCGAGGTTACTACACCTGCAATTGTCACCGGCGCGGTGACCGAAGAAAAGATTGCGGATGACGCGGTAACTTCAAGAAAGATTAAAGACGAGACTATTCAAAGCGTTGATATTGCAGCCGGGCAGATCAAGACCGAAGACTTAGCCGATGGCTCGGTTACTCTGTCTAAATTGGGTGCTGATGTAACACTCACACCCCTACCTGATAATGCGGTTACAACTCCGAAGATTCAGGATGGAGCAATAACCACAACCAAGATAGGCGATAGTGAGGTAACCTCAGACAAGATAAGAGCAGAAGCGATTAGTTCTATAAAACTTGCGGACGGTGCTGTAACTAATGCGAAGATAGGAACCTCTGCAGTGACCAAAGCGAAACTTGCCTCTAACTCGGTCGGTTATTTAGAGATAATAGATGACTCAGTTACTACGCCGAAGATTGTCAATGGCGCTGTTACACCAGAGAAGTTGTCGTTTGTTCCGGGCGGAACCAGACCGTTAGTCCCTCCGGTTGCAACAGGTGAAATAGCCGATGGCGCGGTGACGATACCTAAATTAGGTTTTAAGGTTGTGGGAGTTGTGGTCCTACAAGGACAATATAACGGGGATTCGGCTAATGACCCTGATTTAGTTAATGGGCAAATTTTAGGATTCTATCCGACCAATCAAAGGAGCGGTGAGATTCAAATAATAGCCCTGAATATATTCGGTTCAATCAGGGTTACTCTACTCGCCCCGGCTTTGTATGATAGTAGATTTAGTGTAATTGTGCTGAGGCAGTAGCAAGAAATTTCACCCCTAACGGAGCGAGCGACTGCGGGTAGCCACCACAAGTAATTAGTGCTTTATTTGTAATGAAATATCCAATGCCTTGGGCGAATGAGTAAGCATTCCGATAGAAATGTAATCTACCCCGGTAGATGCGAATTGTTTGATGTTATTAAGAGTGATACCACCTGATGCCTCCAGCATAATTTTATTGTGGGTCAAAAAACTCTTACCTTTCCCATCCCGAATCCCTTCGGGATTGGTCTTGTTGCGTATTTTAACCGCCTCTTTTATCTCTTTGGGCGTCATATTATCCAGCATAATAATAGGTTTAGAAACTGCTTTATCTGTCAGGAAAATCAGCGCCATCGTAAATTCATCAAGATTCCTTACTTCTATCTCAACAGGTATGGATTTAGTAAGCGGATTTAGCCGATATGGCGGATTAATCTGCTGAATCTGCGGTATCCGCTTTATCCGTTTACTAAGGTTTTGTATTTTCTGGAGCGATTCCCAGATGGATAGTGTTTTGAGATGGTTGCCTTTGATAAGGAAAGCATCATCTAATCCGAATCTATGGTTAAAACCGCCGCCCATCTTGACTGCGTATTTATCCAGTATTCTCCAACCGGGGACAGTCTTACGCGTATCAAGGATTTTCACTTTGTATCCAGCAACCTTCTTGATAAATTGATTGGTTAGAGTGGCAATACCGGAAAGCCGTTGTAGGAAATTCAGGACGGTTCTCTCACCGCTCAAAATATCCCTTGTCGGACCTGTAATAACAGCAATGATACTCCCCTCTTTAACAGCCGAGCCTTCTTTTACTTTAAGTGTAACTTTGATATTGCGTCCCGAAAGCTTTCGGGATTGGTAGATTAATTTAATAAGTGGTAATCCGGCAACAATACCATTCTCTTTTGCAGTAATTACAGCAGTGCTTTTTTGGTTCTTTGGTATCAAGGCGTGAGTGGTAATATCACCCTTGCCAATGTCTTCTTTTAAGGCAAGTTCAATTAAATAGTTTATGGGGTTTATGGAGTTTTTAGAGTTCATAAGTTTTTAGTAAGCGGATTAAGCTGATTATGCTGATTTTGTTGTTATTTAATTAATCCGCTATATCCGATGAATCAGCTTACTAATATTTTGGCAACGGTTTTTCCTATCTCTGCCGGATTTGGGACAACAGTGATGCCGCAAGCAGTAAGTTTCTCTATCTTTTCCTGAGCCGTGCCTTTACCACCAGAAATGATGGCACCGGCATGCCCCATTCTTTTGCCTTTGGGTGCGGTCTTACCAGAGATAAAAGCCACTACGGGTTTAGTAACATTTTCTTTGATATAATCTGCGGATTCTTCTTCCATTGTTCCACCAATCTCACCTATCATAACTATGGCTTGAGTATCTTTATCTTTCTGGAATAATTCAAGAACATCTATAAAAGAAGTCCCGATAATAGCATCACCGCCGATGCCTAAACAGGTTGATTGGCCTAATCCCTGATTAGTTATCTGCCAGACTGCTTCATAAGTGAGCGTGCCACTGCGGGAAACAACACCAATACCGCCTTTCTTGTGAATATAGCCGGGCATAATACCTACTTTGCACTCGCCCGGAGTAATAATACCGGGCCCATTCGGACCGATAAGACGGATATTTTTATCTTGATAAAACTTATGGACCTTAATCATATCCAGAGTGGGAATCCCTTCTGTGATGCATACCACCAGTTTTATACCTGAATCTGCGGCTTCATAAAGTGCATCTGCGGCAAATGCAGGCGGGACAAAGATAACGCTGGTATCTGCACCGGTGGCATTAACCGCCTGATGAACCGTATCAAATATCGGAACTCTATCGGCAAATTTAGTTCCGCCCTTGCCGGGTGTAACACCAGCCACGATTTTAGTGCCGTATTCCAACATCTGGGTAGTATGAAAACTACCGGCACTACCGGTAATACCCTGGACTAAGACTTTTGTGTTTCTATTAACTAAGATACTCATAGACTTAATTGAACTACTTTCTTTGCCGCTTCATTCATCGTATCAGCGGAAATAATATTTAATCCCGATTCTTTAAGAATCTTTTTACCAAGTTCTACATTAGTTCCTTCCAGCCGAACTACTAAAGGCAAATTCAAGCCGACTTCCTTCACCGCCGCGATAATTCCTTCGGCAATGATATCGCATTTCATAATTCCCCCGAAGATATTAACCAGAATGGCTTTAACATTCTTATTGGAAATAAGTATCTTAAAGGCATTGCAGACCTGTTCTTTAGAAGCGCCGCCGCCGACATCGAGGAAATTAGCCGGCTCGCCGCCGTGCAGTTTTATCAGGTCCATCGTAGCCATTGCCAGACCTGCCCCATTAACCATGCAACCGATATTGCCTTCTAACCCGATATAAGAGAGGTCATATTTGGATGCCTCGTATTCCAACGGATGTTCCTGAGAAATATCACGCCATTCTAACAAGTCCTTATGACGGAATAAGGCACGGTCATCCAGATTGATTTTGGCATCAAGGGCGATCAGCCCGTCACTCAAATCAATAATCAAAGGATTTATTTCAGCCAGACTGCAATCGTTCTCAATAAATAAACGGCTGAAGGAAAGGAATAAATTAACCCCTGACTTAATAATATCCACCTTGCATTTATCCTGTAATTGGGGAATATCCAATGCATAAACCAATTCCCGTGCCTGATATGGCTGTAAACCGAGATATGGATGCATTTCGTACTTGATAATCTTTTCCGGTGATGTCCGGGCAAGTTCTTCTATCTCCATTCCGCCTTCAGCCGAAGCCATCAAAACCGGACAGGATTTCTTACGGTCAATAACGATACCCAAATATAATTCTTTTTCTACAGGAAGCGTCTCTTCAATAAGTATTTTTTTGATCGGCTTGCCGATTGGACCAGTCTGATGCGTCGTAATAATTTTACCGATAAGGTCATAAGCGGCTTTTGCTGATTCATCAGCATTGTACACTACCTTAATGGCACCGACTCTACCGCGACCGCCGGAATGAATTTGAGCCTTAACTACTGCCTTGGAAAGATTTAATTGTTTAAATATCTCTTTTGCCTGACCCGGTTCACTAATTACTAATCCACGCGGTGTTTTAATACCATATTTCGCTAATAGATGCTTTGCCTGATATTCGTGCAGATTCATAAGTATTTAATATAATCAATTACCCTATACCAAAAGCACAGGAATCAACAAGTCAAATTATCTTCTCTAAGAAATCCATTAGAATCATTATCATACTGCAAAACCCAGATTTCCGGTTCAATCGGCAGATTTTCTTTTGTGATTAAGACTTCAACAGATGATAATTCCTTTACTGATTTTTTATCTTTGAGAAATTCGTCTACTTTAGCAATAGGGAAGTTAAGCACATCGGTTTTGTAGTGCATCGGGATGGTTATTTTCGGATTAAGATTCTCAAGGATATTTGTAGCTTGTGCTGCACCTATAGTAAAATAACCTCCAACAGGAATAAGAAGAATATCAACACTACCTAATGCATCAATCTCTTTTTTTGATAAGATGTGTCCGATATCCCCCATATGAACAATTTTGAGTTTATCAATCTCATAGGTAAAAATAATATTATTACCACGTTCTTTTCCCTGTTTGGTATCGTGATAAACTTTGATGCCTTTAATTTTTATACCGTCCACTTCGTAATCACCTTTTTGATTAATTATTTTAGGCTCACCCTGAATGGTTTTGATGTAATTATGGTCAGCGTGGTCATGTGAAATAGTAACAATATTAGCCGTGATATTTATAGGCACATAACCGATGGCACCATTATAACCGCCTGCTTCATACGGGTCGGTAATTAATGTATGGCCTGTTTCCGCAGTCATTACAAATGAAGAATGTCCAAACCATTTTATTTTCATTCTATTTCTCCATTCCGCACATAATTTACCTGCCCGACTACGCCGTTCAGGCGGGTGTGCGGGATAAAATATTAAGGATAATTGTCTTGTGTTTGTTTAGGTTGTTCTTCGTAATTTTTAAGGCTGAGTTTAACAACGGAGCGAACATGTGAACTTTTATCATTAATGGCTGAGTTTAGAATTTGTTGCGCCTCAGGAGTTTTGATTCGTCCTAATGCCCAAGCGGCTGTTCCTCGTATTTCATCAGAAACCCCGCCAATAAATCCCCAGAACCGTCTTGCCGAAAGAAGTTTTGCCAAAACTGGTATTGCTCTTTCATCCTGCAATTGCACTAAAACCGTGCATATCTCTTTCTGCATCTTCGTATTATTAGAATTTTCAAGAAGATTTATAATCGGGTCGACAGATTCTTTATATTTAAGTGTTCCAAGAATTTCTAAAACCGTCATAACTAATATATTATTTTTATCATTAAGTAATGGTAACAATATACGCAGAGCCTGAGAATGATTAAATCTGGCGACAGAGTATAATGCGTCTTCGTAAAATTCACTATTTATAAATCCCGTAATAACATCTTCCACGCTTTCGGTTTGTACCAGATGAGACACCCTCAATAACCGTTTAATTTCAATAATCTCGGTATCTGTTTTTAATGCATTAATAAATAGTTGATGAGCTTCCGGTCCTAATTGATTTATAATTGCCGCCATAGTCTCACGAGATAATTGGTCTTCTGTTTCCTTGATAAGATTAAGTAAATCCTGAACTATTAACAAATTAAATGCTAGAATAATTTCTTGAACTGTATTTTTAATGTTGATATCTGGCGAAAAACTATTCTTAAGAAATTCAGTAAAAGCCGTCTTTTCCTTAAGAGCAGTAAATAATTTATATTTTATATCATCACCGCCTGACCGATCGTCAGGTCGGGCAGGTATCTCTTTTCCTGACGGTTGTTTCAATATGGTAGTAACAACGGTTTTTAATGCCTGATAATCATTATTTTCCAAATAGTAAATAGCGTGCTGGAGTGCTGAATTAAATAAAGCAGTATAAACCATTGGAACTTTTTCGAGGTTAATTTCCCCTAAAATAATATCCGATGTTTTATTTATTAAAAATGCCTGGGTGTTAGGCTTTGCTGACTTTACCAATTTCTGGTAAACCGTATGGGCTTTAGAACGGATTTCCGGATTGCTACTTCTTAAATTTTGTAAGAACCTCTGATAAAACTGGTTAAATTTTTCATCGTCGTTATTACGTAGTATTTCCTCGACTATTTGCAATGAATCATCGTCAACTAATTGTTCCGGCAGAGTTTTCATTAGGTTGGAAAATCTGGTATCCAAAGACACATCTTTTTTAGGCAGCGGTCGAGAATCTTTTGTTTGATGAACAGATTCTTGCCTATCCTTTTCTGCTATACCAGTGCCAGCGATGGAAGACTTCGCCGCCGGACCACTCCGCCGTGTATCAGCGGTAACATAAACCATCACGCCAATTTTTATATTAACAATGCTTTTTTGAACCAAAGAAACATCCCAATCTTTAACGGATTTTTCTTTAGCCTCTTCAACAGGAATTTTACTTAGAATTCCTATAAATATCTCCAATTCTTCTTTTGAAATATTCTTAGAGAAAGAAATGCTGCGTAGATTGTAATCTCGAATAATTTTAGATAAATTAACAGAAGCTGAGCCTAATAAACGTGGATTAACAGGTGTCCCATTAATTAATAGTATTCCTTCGGAAACTCCAACATTCAATACTGAGATATGCTTAAAAACATCTTCTATTGATTTGTTGACATATTTAATAGCTTCAATGGCTAATTGACTACCGGGAGGATAGAGTTTGATATTTTCTATTGCTGCACAAAAGTATCTAAAAAAGTCTTTAAGAACCACGACAAGGGAAGCATCAAGTTCTATTTTTCCCTGAGTGGTTGATACAGAAGAGGGAACACTTTTTTCTCTTTTAACGATAAAGACTTGTTGTGTAATACCAATATTAGAAATGCTATTATCATCCAAAAATTTATTCCAATAACCCTTTGTGGCAAAAGGTTTATCAGGTGATTTATCAAGATTTCTCAAGAAGCGCTCTATTTCCTGTTCTGTTACTCCTTGCCGAAATGTTATATTCTTAATATAGTGATCTTTTAATAATGCCAGAAACTCAATAACAGCAACGCCATAATTTTTAGAATCTAAAGGAATAGTGTTTATCTGAAGAGTGTTTTTTGATTCACTGAATGTAAAAATATTTGTCTCTTCAAATATATTATGCATTAATTTCAAAAGACTTGTATACGACAAAGTTATCAATTGACTACCATCAGGATAAAGTCTTATATTTTTGCAGGTAGAAACAATATTACGTAAAAGGTCTTTGATTAGTTCCATTCGTTTTGAAGATAAAGGTTGAATAGCCTCTTTTATTTTCGAACGAATAACACCCTGATGCGATTCATAATATTCAGGAATTTCATCTCGTCGGAAAAGACTGGCGGCTGTATTTTCAACTCGTTCTTCATAAATAAGTGCTTTTTCTTCATTTCCAGCCTTAGCAAAATGAAATGCTAAAGTAGGAGCAACTGTATCCAGATCATCCTGATAAATTTCTTCTGCTGCCTGTCCAACAGCTTGATGTAATTCCTGCCGTTCTTTTTCTTCAATATTCTGATAAACGACTTCTTGAAAATGTTTGTTAGTAAAAGTAAACTGGTCTCCTTTTAATGAATCAGTAGATTCAATAAGATGGAATCGTTTAGCTTTATCTATGGCATCAATGGTTTCACCTTCATTTTGGTGCGTTACGCTTTTCAGAAGATTAAGCGGAACATCTTGACCAATAACTGTAGCTTTTTTAATGACGACCTGGGTTCCCGTTTCAAGCAAACTGATATTTTCCCCTATAATTTTATCTGCATCTTTCTGCCAAATGTCAGACGGAATCTGTGCCATATCAAAAATCCACTGTTTACCTTTGCGTTTAATAATGTCTTTAAGAATCAGATTTTTTAATAATTCTTCAATAAACAACGGATTCCCTTTTGTCACCTGATAAATTTTTTCATCAAAAGAAGTATCTACAATTCTCTGAGGCAACATTTTGGAAATCATATCCGTAGTTTGTTCTGAATTAAAATATGGGATCGAAAGACGCTTGTAATTCTCTATTCTAAGAAGGAATTGATTTAACGGCGAGTCAGAATTTATATATTCATTACGAATAGCTGCAACTATAACATAATGCCCTTTTTCTTCTTCCAATAATGCTTCCATAATAAGTAAAGTAGCCGGGTCAATATTTTGGAATTCATCAATTAATAATAATATAGGAAGTTTTTGAGATAATAAAGTTAAACAGTAAACTAAAGATTCAAATAATAATTTTCGGTTTTGTTCATTTTCATTATTAGCAGAATCCTTGGGTAAAGAAATAGATTTGCTTAATTGTGGAATAAGTCTTTTTAGTTCCGTCAATATCTCTACCGACAACTGACCCAGCACATCGTTAAAAATAGAATTATTGGATTCTGCTAATGTTGTTAAAAATGAAATTATAGGTTTATAAGGAATGCTTATATCTATTTCATTACAGTAACTATAAAAAACAAAAGCATCTTTATACAAACTTAGTTCTTTCAGTAAGCGAGTTTTCCCAGCACCGATAGGTTCTTCAATGACAATAAAAATATTCTTGTCTTGTAAGGAAGGATTTAGATGCTGTATGACTTCCTGAAAAACTTCTTGGCGTGCAATAAAATAAGGACATGGGAAATTATTAAATTTAAATGCGTCTCGCTCTGAAATATCTTCTTCTGAGAATGTACCTGCTACGGCAATGCGATTGCGTCCCTGATGTTTCGCTAAATAAAGCGCCTGATCTGCTTGCTCAATAAGTGCAAGTGGTTCTTCAGCATCATCTGGAAAAGAAGCTATTCCTATACTAATATTCACCGTAATGGGTTTTGCATTTACATCTCGCAAGCGAAATGGTGTTTTTCCAACACGATCTAATAAAGCCTCGGCAAGCTCTGACGATTTTTTCTTATCAGATAATAAAATAACTGAGAACTCATCTCCAGCGTAACGGACAGATAATCCTTTATCGCCAATAGTTTCTTTAATGATAGCTCCCAATTGCTCCAAGATGTTATCGCCTTCTAAATGGCCATAAGTATCATTTACCTTCTTAAAATAATCTATATCAATCATCAGAAGGGAAAGTAAAGACTGCCTCTTCCAATCAAATTTCTCCTTAAGATACTGATAAAAAAAACGACGGTTGTATAAATTAGTTAGTTCGTCCTTAAAAACTAATTCAGCTAAATTCTCTAAATCTTCTTTTTTTACAGAATAGATTCCCATAAAAATATATTTTATTCTTGATTATAATACTATCATATATTAAGTAAGTCAATCAAAATTATTAGATTACCAAACATCTTGATAATATAGCTGTAATATTATCCACAATTCCTCATGCCATCATGGAGCATATTGATTATCCGAAGGGTTTTTTATTAGGAAGTGGTGCATTTATAGGCGCGCAAATCGGCGCTTATATCTCATCAAAAATATCTCCCCGTCTGATTATTATCATTCTAAGTTCTATTTTAATAATTGTAGCTATTAAATTACTTTGGTAAGTTACAAACTATTCCCCGACTGAATTTATTACGGGGTTTTTAGGAAGTTGTTTTATTAATCTTTGAAGTTCCCTGATTTCATCATCAACTTTTGTATTAAGTGGGCTTGCTTTTCTGGCTCCATTACAAAGCTCTAATGCCTTTGTAAGTTTAGTCATATCTCTATCTAAATTCCCCCAATAACGGTAGATGCGAATCATTGCAATTATTCGTTCAAAGTTATTCAAATCCAATTCATACGCCCTTTGAATACAAGAGGCACTGCAAAGAAAAAAATCTCTTTGACTGAAATTCACAAAACGCTCCCCATTAATCTCAATAATTTCTTTGATGCTGGGCGGTGTCAAAATTTTGTTATTAGCATTTTGATTCCGTTGCGATGCTAATTTAGAAAGTTCTAAAAAATTTCTACCACTACCATTAAGATATGCCCGTTCATTTGGAGCATATTTAAGCGCATTCTGAAAATGTTTAATGCAGGCCAATCTCGTCTGATACGATGCTTCTATTTTACCATTTCTCAGAAACTCTTCGGCACTTATATCATAACTAAAACAAAATTTATAAAAACCATCGGCCCTGAGCGGGAAAAGATTGCTTTTAATAATAACAAAAAAAAACTATTATTAACATTACCAACCCTATCAAGACATTACTAAAATAGCACAATTTCACTGGTTTTTCTTCCCTTCTAAGAGAAAAAGCGCCAATAATAATCCCTGCTAAAATCCATAACCAAGAATAAATAATCAACATGTCTGTATTAGTGGTATCATCAGGCCAATATTTTTTCACCATAACTACTGCTATTATTAAAGTCTGACCCGCATAGGTCCAGAATAAAAAAGATGGATATGCTACAATACCAACAAGAAAACCAAATAATAACCAACCACAAAATGTCATAAGCAATGTGTTTCTTGAATCTTTTATATCCGGAGTAATCATTTTAGATTCAGGCCAAGAGTATACGAAAAGAATAAAAGCTATGACTATAGTAAAAATAATATATGCCACGAAGAGATAAAATCTCCAATTAACTATTTTGGTAGTCTCAGAAGCATTTATTTTGGATGATTCTTGATGTAGAATATTTTTATTTAATTTCTGTTTAGATTCTTTTTTAGATAATTGTAAAATAAGTTTAACTTTTTCAATATCACTCTGAAGAACTTGGAGTTGAGCATTGATAAAACCATCAACACCAGGAAATAATGATTGTAAATTCTCATTCTGGATTAAGAATGCAATACCACTGCTTTGTAACTTCAACTTGATTATTGATATCTCTGCTGGGTTGTGGGTTGAGTAAATAGTAACAAAACTATTATTCGGCTGGTCTTTGTTCGTTTTTTCTCGTCTAATTATAGTCTCGTTTTCTAAAGTAACTGAACTGGTTTGTTCATTTAATCCGGTACGCGATAATAATTTTAGTTTGTGTGTTGCATAAATGGCTGCGGTAATAAGCCAAAAATGAGTGTAAGTAGAAACAATTGCTATGCCGACAAAAATTTCTACCAGATGAGCCATAATAGCTGTAATTAATCCTATCATTATCAAAGTAAAATAGTTACTGGTATTATCTACTTGTCCATTTTCTTTGTTTGGTTTGATAGTCTTCAACGCCATATACATTATAGATCCTAAAAGAAATAAATATGCAACTAACCCGAAAATTCCATGCATTACCCAGATATTCAGATATTCGTTATGCGCGCGGTCCGCGTGAACATTTGCCCCTTCTAATTTTGCCAATTCCATCGTATAGTTTTTATAATAAACCGTAGAAAGTGATTCAGGTCCCCAGCCGATAAAAAATCTATACCGTTCATCCTTGTCTGTAATTAATTTCATTACCCCTTTCCATAAAACTATTCTGGTTCTTCCAGACGAGCGTGGATCTGTTTCTAGAAGGCGTCCCAACTGACGCAGATAAGGAACTTTGAGCAATTCACCAAATGTACTATGCCAGAGAGATTCTATTGTACTAACCGAAGTGGCAGATATAGAAGTTGTTTGAATGTTTTTAGGCGGTTCTGGCGCCACCAGTCCCACCGTATCAGGCGGATTCTGGAATTTGACTATATGTGACAGGTTAAAAAGAAAAAGAAAAATAAGCCCAACTACCACTGTGCTGATAATTCCCAATAAAAGTTTCTTTTTACGGTATGCCCAGGCATAAATCAGGATAAACGCAAAGATACTGCCGAACATCCCCATCATCGGACCGCGGCTTTGACTCAAGAATACCGTGATAACCTGCAATATGGCAAGCATTCCGTAAAAAGTATAAGCCACCAGATTCTTATCATAGAGGTTTCTGACGAATCGCGCGAGCGTTAAGGGGATGGTGATTATCAGATAAGCCGATAGGAATATCGGATTACCCATTGTAGCCGAAACCCTGATGGAAGAGTCCATTGCTTGCCATGGCACAGGGTCCAATCTCAATCTTTGGATAAAACTATATGCAACAATAGGCATAGAAGTAAAAATTATTGCATTAATAAGTCGATCTATCTGTGCTTTACTTTTTATATTTATTGCGGCAAGTATAAAGATTACCCAAAAAGAAGCATTAGTATACAATCCCTCTAACCGATCAAAACCACCCCAAAGACTATTATAAGGAACAGCAGAAAAAATTACAGAGACTATATATGCTATAACAAATAGTGAAAAAGGGAAAAAAATAGAGTTCTTTAAAAAAGGTAGGAATTTAGATGATGTTGTTCCTTCTAATAATGTTACGTCTTTAAATGAAGAAGATTTTGGATTAGTGGCAGGAAGTAATTTATTTACTGTTTTACTTTCAAATATCTTAATAATATAAAATGCTATCATCAGGAGAGCCAGCGAACGAATAATGCACGCTTTATCCGGCTCAAACATCCGATGTGTATAGATATTCATATACACCGGTGAAAGTACTAATGCCGCAAGCCAACAAACCTCCATAAACTTATCACATAAAATACCAAGTTTTGTCATAAGAATAATTCTAATAAATTACGCAGATTTGTCAACAATTACATTTTTCGGTAGAAGTTGAAAGCGAGTTGTATAAATTAAAAAATATCAAAGTCACCCATTGTCAAATACCATTTTTCTGGATTTGCAATGGGATATAATTTTTTATCCATTGAACGAACGATAACAGGGAATGATTTCGAGTTGAATAAAGAAGGATATTTTATAAAATTATTTTCAATAAAGGTATTATAAAATGGAGCATGTTTGAACATTAGCATGCCTAATATATCGCTATTCTGCTCGTATAAATACTCTTCCGCTTTTTTTATAAGGAGGCTGGCTATTTGCCTGTCATTTTCTTCAACGAACAAGTCGCCGATAAGACCTGTTTTAATTCCTCTAATATACGCCGTTTTACATACAACAAACCCCTTGAGATTATCCATCAAATCGGTTATTGAAAATATGGCGTATTTTCTGTTAGGGTTATCTGTATAACGCCAATTTAAATATTTTTTGCTTCTAATAATGATATTTTTAAATAAACGCTTGTTTACCTCCCATAAACAGTCAAATCTGTCATCAAAAGATAAGATTCTTTCTATCTTTAGATGCTTTCTATCATAAGATAATCTTTGTCTTCTAAAAAGACATTTTCCCGCCAGATTAAAAAACCAAGAAGGAATAAACCGGCTCTGTCTTTTTAATAAATTCCCTAAATTATTTATTTTTATTAGAAGTGGTATATTCCCAATATCAGTAAAATTCAAGTATTTTAGAAACCCATGATATGAATTTCTGTTAGGAAGACCATAAATCAGGGTAATACCCCTATCTTTAAATCCGTTCTGATAAGAAAGTTCGGCAAGAGTAATGAATATCTTTTTCCCGCGGTAATCCTTATGTGTCAAGGTATTTAATGATTGAGAGCCCAATATTTCTTCCCCGTCAACAAGTAAATTTACCGGGATTGTGCTATATGAACCGACAATTTTATTATCTGACTCGGCCAGCCACATATTGACCTCGCCTGCGGGATTTTGCTCATACAGCCACTTGATATATAAAGCATCAGAAATATCAGCCTTTTCACCATGCTCCGATAGGGTAAGTTTGAGATATTTTGGTAGATCATTTTTAGTATACGGTCGAGCATTCCAATTATATTTTGTCGCGATTGCAATTAATTCATTCGAGGACCACATATTATATACAGATGGTTGTTATTTATTTCCCTCTAATAACCGGCAAGATAATTCTTTCATAGTAAGATTTTCCATTCCATAACGTTTCTGCATAACCAGATAGTATTTCAATATTTTTTCAATAAACAACAAATTTGTCCGGAGACTTAACTCCAGACTATGCGGGTGCATCCAGAGATGATAAACCAACCCCTTTCGTGCCGCATGGTTTAAATCAGAAAATATCCGACGCAATCGTAATGGCTCTAATATTTTCAATTTAGCATTAATCGGGCGGAAAAACAAGCGGCTGGAGGGAAAGTTAAATGGTAATTTACGTTCTATGCTATCAATGGGATAACAATTATGTCCCAAGATATTAAAATAGCCGTCTAATACCCGTAATCCTTTGGATAACAAGGAACGATTCTCTTCATTCCTTGCTCTATAAATCCAAGCTAATTCGTTACCACGATAAGCTTTTATCCCCATTTCACGACAGACATCTAAATAGGCTGGGTTAAACTGGTTTCTTGGTAAGACTAAACTATCAATAATACAATTATACTTCTTGGCGACCTTGATCGCGGATTTTAAATCATCCTTAAAAGCATCTATATCCTGCCCTCTTTCTAAACAATAATAATGGGAAAAAGTATGTGTTCCAATTTCCTGATGAGGAATATCTGAAATCATCTTTATTAACGAAGACGCGTAACAAAAAGGTGCATCATTCTCATTGTTACCTATATTATTTATGAACTCATACGGCGAGCGATTTTTATTTATATAATCCGGCTTTTTAATAGGTAATGTGTTAATTAGCTCATTACGCGTCTCAAAGAATAAAAGCCCCACCGTTGCCCAAGTTATGTGAATTTGATATTTATTAAATAAATTCAATAGCATTGGGACAATTGAACGCGATTTCGGATATTTTTTAATATAATTATTTAAACTTATTTTATCCCGCACCCCCCAATAGAGTTCAAAATCTAATGAAATAAGTAGTATACTTGTGGGGTTCATTGCATTTCCTTTTTCTTACTGTGATAAATTCTGCCACTTAATGCAGCATTGAAATTGTTACGAGTTTAATTTTTCTAGGATTGGTTTTTGACATCTTAATATACAATATACAACCCACACTGCCTTGTCAATATTTTGACTGTGCATAATTATCGCACAGTATAGAAAAATATCCATTCTCCGCACGTATGTATGTAAAGCTTAAATCTAAGAATTTAAGTTTTCTTGACTATTTCAACTCATTCAGGTATAAATATAAATATGAGTTCTCGTAAATTATTAGGACAAATACTAAAAGAAATGAAGGTTGTCACCGATAAAGAGATCCAACAAGCATTAGAAATTCAACGTCAAAAAGGCGGTGTTATCGGTAAAATCCTCATTCAATTGAAACATATAACAGAAAAAGAAATCCTTCTCGCTTTAGGCGCTCAATCAGGAATGGAAATTATCAATGTTGATGAATTAGAAATCCCTAAAACGATTATAGAAAAAATATCATCTTCCATGGCACACTCTTATAAAATTATCCCTATTAGATTCGATAAAAATACTCTCACTGTTGCCATGTCTAATTCTTTGAATATCGGCGTGTTAGATGATGTACGCTTTATGCTCAACTGTCAGATTAAAGGAGTATTAAGTGATGAAGCGAGGCTTAATCGTGCTTTACAAAAATATTACCCATCTGATATCAAAGAATCTATGAATGGATTAACAAAAAAGATTCCTGATACTGAAATAAAAACAAAAGATTCTCTGGAGTTAGGAGAAGAAAAAAGTAAATCCTTTACATTAGACAATCTTCAAGCAATGGCTGAACAGGAGCCTGTAAAAAAACTCTTAAATCTTGTCCTGTACCATGCCATACGTGATCAAGCTTCTGATATTCATTTGGAACCTTTTGAAAAAGAATTAAAAATCCGTTATCGGATTGATGGTGTGCTTTACGAAATGGCTCCCCCACCGCTAAGTCTTGCACCTGCCTTAATTTCGAGAATCAAAATTATGTCTAATCTTAATATCTCAGAAACTAGGCTCCCGCAAGATGGACGAATTTCTCTCATAGTCAGCGGTAAGCCTATTGACATCCGAGTCTCTACTTTACCAACAATGTTCGGTGAAAGTGTTGTACTGCGTGTTCTCAATAAGGATATCGTTTCTCTTGATATAGATAATATTGGTTTATCAGATGAAGATAAAAAACTCTTAAGAAATCTGATTAGTTTACCTAATGGAATTATTATTGTTACCGGACCCACTGGCTCCGGTAAAACCACAACACTTTATTCGGCATTAAATTATCTTAATGATATTAAATGGAAAATTATTACAACCGAAGACCCTGTCGAGTATGATCTTCACGGTATTATTCAATGTCAAGTCAATGATGAAATTGGTGTTACTTATGCTCGTTGTTTAAGATCAATTCTTCGCCAAGACCCGGATATTATTTTAGTCGGAGAAATTCGCGATATTGAAACAGCACAAATAGCTATCGAATCAGCCTTAACCGGCCATCTCGTTATGACCACACTTCATACTAACGATGCACCTTCTTCCATAAGCCGTTTATTAGATTTAGGCATCGAACCATTTCTTATTACGGCTACTATTGAATCGATTATTGCTCAAAGATTAGTTAGAAAAATCTGTGTGCACTGTAAAGAGGAAATGATACCTACTGATGAGATGTTATTAGAACTTAATCTGTCAAGGGAAAATATAGAGAACAAAAAGTTTTATTATGGGAAAAAGTGTTCTCATTGCAACCATACTGGTTATCATGGGAGAATGTCTATATTTGAAATCATGCTGATGACCAATAAAATCAAACAATCAATAATGAAACATTCTTCCGCAGAGACTTTACGAATAGCGGCACGTGAAGAAGGAATGAGAAGCTTAAGAGAAAGCGGCTTAAAAGCCATATATGACGGTCTGACTACTGTTGAAGAAGTAGTAAGAGAAACACTTTCCGCTGAATTAGAAAAATAACCCGGCACACAACCTATAAATTAAAATGTTATGTGTTGGGCTCTTGACCACTCTTTGGCGCTTCTTTTTTAGAGATAAGTTTTAGTTTAATATCTGCAAAATCTTTTTCCTGATAAACATCGATTGATTGTCGACGAACCAGTTCTAAAGTAGCAAGAAAATTCCTGACCACATTCAAACGTTCCTTTCTTTTAGAAACAGGGCCTAAAGTTGCGGTAGAATTAGCGTCCCGATTTATCCCAATATTCATCGGGACAGATACCGGGATTGCTATTAAATCTCTGAAAAAAACTTCCCCTTTCCGTTTTAACTGTCCCATAATACCTTCTATAATTCTCTCAATTGGAATATCATCGTAAAGTATAGAAGTTGATATATCCAAAACAATCTCCTTAGTTAATCGCGCATAGGTTTTTACCAATTGCCAGGACTCTAATTCAATCTCTATCTCTTGAATCTCTTCATTTTCTATACTTTTGTTATCCAGAGATAAATAAGGACGCGGAAATGTTTTCGATTGAATATCCATTAATCCTCTCAGTCTCACTGCAATATCCTTATATTTTTTATATTCTAATAATCTTCTTACTAATTCAAAGCGCGGGTCTTCAGGTTCTTCAATTTCCTCCTCTTCTTCATAAGCAGGCACTAACATTCTTGCTTTAATCTCCATCAAGGTTGATGCCATTAGCAAGAATTCTCCCGCAAGATTAATATCTAACTTGCTCATCATCTCCATATAGTTAAGATACTGTGCTGTTACGCGAGTAATGGGGATGTTATAGATATCAAGTTCGTTCTCTTTGATAAGATGGAGTAATAAATCAAGCGGACCGTAAAAATTCTCTAATTGTATTTTATAATCGGTAATTTCCATATTTTAACCAAAAACTGCCTTACGAATATCTTTCATCGTCTTTGAAGCAATCTGACGCGCTCTTTCGGCGCCTTCCTCTAAAACTTTCTTGATATATTGATGGTCTTTTTCCATCTCTTTGCGTTTATCACGGAATGGTTTAGTTAGATTTATTAATAACTCAGCTAATTTCTTTTTGCAATCTACACAACCAACCTTTGCACTATGACATTCCTCAGCCAGAGAATCATTCTTATCCGGACTAAATACTTTATAATAAGCATACAAATTACATTCAGCAGGATGTCCGGGGTCATTCTTCTTTATGCGCTGGGGGTCTGTGAACATCATCTGGACTTTTTTTGTTATCTCATCTGTTGAGTCAGCCAGATTTATAGCGTTCTCATAACTTTTACTCATTTTCCTTTTGTCAAGCCCTAATAAACGCGGGAAACGAGTCAGTTTCGCTTCCGGTTCAGGAAGCAAAATCTTATCAGAATTAGAATGATTACCATCATTTTTCCTGGCGAACAGATAATTTAAACGTCTGGCAATTTCCCGAGTCAATTCTAAATGAGGCAACTGGTCCTCGCCTACAGGAACAGCCTGTGCCTTATAAAGAAGAATATCCGCAGCCTGTAAAACCGGATAACCCAGAAAGGCATAAGTATAAAGGTCCTTATCTTTCATTTCAGTTATTTGTTCCTTATAGGTCGGACAACGTTCCAGCCAGCCTAACGGCGTAATCGTAGAAAGAATCATATACAACTCTAAATGTTCCGGCACATCAGACTGGATAAAAATCGTGCTCCGCTTAGGGTCTATACCGGCTGATAACCAATCTGTTACATTATCATAACCATATTTTCTAATATCTGCCGTATTTTGGTATTCACTCATCAAGGCATGCCAATCAGCCACCATATAAAAGCACTCATAATCATCCTGTAATTGAACCCAATTCTCCACCGCACCAACCAGATGTCCCAGATGCATTCGCCCGGTTGGCCTCATACCTGAAAGAATTCTTGGTTTAGTCATCTTATACCTCCTCTAAAAAACTGAGGGGTCAGGATATTTCACCCCTGAACCCTCATCCTGAACGAAGTGAAGGATCTCATAAAACATTATATTGAGATTCTTCGCCTACGGCTCAGAATGACCCTTTGAGGAGAAAACTCCCCGACAGGTCAAATAACTAAATATTGTGTCTTATTTGTAATTAAACTATTTTATTACGTCAACAATTTAATCACAAAACACTCATTATGAAAATCACAAATCCAAATATCAAATACTACCAAAATTTATTTGGTAATATGGGATTGTTGAAAAAATCCCAAAAATGTCATTGCGAGGAGCATAGCGACGAAGCAATCTCATAAACTTACTTGGAGTTACTATGTTTTAACGCTACTTTGTCATTCCTGCGGAAGCAGGAATCCATTCCATTAAGGCATAACTGGATCCCCGTTTTCACGGGAATGACAGACCTGACCGACTGGCACCGGTCAGGTGGGGATAAATAATTCCTGTTTTCATAGTCTCCTTATAAATAAACCGTATTTCTCAGTGAACGGAGTTTATCCCGCCAGAAGCGGGATGTCTCTGTGGCTAATCAGAAGTTTTGTTAGAATCTCTTAATGTGACCCGCCCTCATAATATTGGTTTATGGATTTGATATGAGTGCCATTTCTGCTGCTCTTTTTCAGGTAAACTGGAAAACGACCTCGGGTCAACCACGATGGCGTATCCGCCCACCAGCATCCTTATTTTCCAGAACGGTAATTCAGCAAACGTGTTATGAGGATTAAAATCATCTTTACCAAAGGCGATTTTAGACCATTTCGGTCTTTTTGATAAAGACCTTTCCTGATGCATATAAAAACGGTCTTCTTTTTTACCGACCCGGCCGTGAAACGCCGCCTCATGCACATAATAAACACTTGGAGATTTACGATATTGCTCCAGCACCTCAGGCCTAAAATAGAGCATCGGCAGAGCGCTATCTTCAAAGAAGAACAACCTTCTTTTTATGTATAACTCAAGGTCAACTTCTCTTACCATCCATCTGCCGCCTACTTTTGAAGCCGGCAATTTACGGTCTTTTATCCATCTCATCAATGTGCGCCAGGAGGTATTAAGATACTCGCTAACTTGCTTAAGAGTTAATAATTTTTCCATAAGAAATAATATACCAAATATGACAAACTATGACATACCCCTATACCGCCACCCCCCCCATACCCCCTACCATACCCCCTCATACCCCATAAGGCACAGCCCCATACCCCGTAAGGCACAGCCCCATACCACGTAATAGTAAGTCCCATACCCCGTAGAGCAGAGTCCCATACCCTGTGGGATAGATTTTAGAATTTTTGGAAGATTTTTGGAGGAACAGAAAAGAAATCACCATTAAATCAGACTATTTTAGGTGGTCAAGATGATGCTTGACAAGTACAGAACAGTGACACTGAGCGTATCCAAAAACTAACCATATCTTTTTATACAACCAAAATCAACATTAGTTAAGATAACTTAAATAACCTATCAATTATTTCTGTCATTGGTTTTATTAACAACGTGCCTAACCCATAGTTAAGGTCCAACTTAACCTGTTCTATTTGTTCCTGTTCCTTACTATAAGGAAG
Source organism: Planctomycetota bacterium (assembly GCA_043807745.1). GTDB lineage: Bacteria > Planctomycetota > MHYJ01 > JACQXL01 > JACQXL01 > JAZDFP01. The sequence goes on along the minus strand of JAZDFP010000238.1, from coordinate 839 downwards.
ATAGCCGATTACTTTTAGCCCTGTTATCTTTTCAATATTGTTATCTTTAGAATCAGTTGTTACTTTATTAACCAATAAATATTTATTACGGATATTGAGAAAAGCCATTTTATCAATTAATTCTCTTATCCGTTTAGCGGTTTGGAGTCCTATCTTTGTCGGGTCGCTTACTAAAATCAATGCATCTATATTCTGGGTGGTCTTACGGCTGAGATGTTCCATCCCTGCCTCATTATCAATCACAACATAAGAATAATTGGCGCTGATTTTCTGTAAATACCCCCGCAGGATATTATTAGCCATACAGTAACACTCCGGACCTTCGGGTCGCCCCATCACCAGCAAATCAACTCCTTTGGTTTCTGTTATCGCCCGCTGTAGTTGATATTCCAGATGAGCCGGTTTGGAAATTCCATCAGGCAAATTACGCAGTCCTTTGGTCTCCTCAATTATATCAGATATCGTATGATGATATTGTATCCCAAGATAATCACCTAATGTAGAATTAGGGTCGGCATCTACAGCCAGAATAGGTTTTTTATTCTGCCTGAGTAAAACTTCAATAATCAATGCGGCGATGGTGGTCTTACCTGTCCCACCTTTACCGGCAACTGCTATAACCATAATTCAAGAAAACCTCGTAATTTCTGCCACGAAGGCACCAAGACACTAACCCTCCAAAGGCGGGCAGGAAATCCTTTGTGCCTTTGTGTCTTTGTGGCTAAATTTTATTATCCGTGTTTATCTGTGGTTTCGTTTTAGGAAACAACGTTAAATCCGTATGCGGCAAAAACATTGCGGAAACAAATTCCTCAGTAAAAATATTATCGTTAGACAAC
>JAZDFP010000237.1:0-2446 GCA_043807745.1 Planctomycetota bacterium | reverse complement strand
CACCTAATAATGATGAAGCAGTACTTGCTTGTAGACTTTGAATAAACGGCTGCAGTCCGAGACCTAAAGACGGACGAGGTTGTGCTGGTGACGTATATGGACTTGTCGTAGAATCAGCAGGAGGTTGTTGTATCGGTTGTGTTGGTGCCGATGGTTGTCCTGGCGCTGGCGCTATTGGAGTTGTATTAGGCGGCTGTGTTATGTTCGGTGGTTTCGGCGGTATCGGCGGGTCGTTCGGTTTCGGCGGGTCGTTCGGTTTCGGCGGTATCGGCGGGTCGTCCGGTCTCGGCGGTTTATTATGCACTAAGATACCATTAGCGAAATAGTTATGAGTATTACTCACTTCTAAGTTATAAACCACGGTGGATTCCGATATAAATTCAATCTTAACAATCTTCATCAATCCACGTTCAGTAAACAGAGTATAATCCACTTTCAAATTATCTGCTCTTTTACAGATATCAGAAGCGGTATATATAGGATGGTTACCGGTAACTTTCAATTGCCACCCGTTTTCCAAGAAGATGCGATAATATCCTCCTTTATTCTTATGCTTAAATACCTTAGCAACTTTTACTAATTTAGTTTGAGAAGTCTTTTCATCAAATCCGATTATTTTATCTCCCACCCTAATATCTTCAATATTAACTGACTTGTTGTCTTCTATTAAGATTTTACTTCCAGGGAGTAAGCATTGTCGTGGACATATGCTATCAACATCTTTAATTTCTGCTACGAATAAAAATAGACCGCCTATCAAAAGCATCCCCCCTATTAACAATTTACTATGTTTCATATTCCTCATCTCCTTTCTTTATCAATAATTATCATTACCAATTTTCTTGAACCCATAAAATATCTTTTTTAGCTGTCGCACAAAATCTGTCATTGATGAATTTTAGTATGGGGTCCATCCTCTTAAAGTATTTGCCCTGACAGATTTTTATATCTTTCGGGTCAGAATCACCCTCTATTTTTATTCCCCAGCAATCGCCCCTCTTATCATTCAGGGGTTTATAATATATACAATTTTTGCATTTCATAATTCATTCCTCTCTCTCCATATATATGAACGTTTGAGGAGTGCAAAAAACTGCATAAGATTTTTAAGTTTATAAGTTGATGATTATAACCTACGCATAATCCACCAAAATTATTGACAAAACCATTTGTTATTATTACGATGCGTCTTAATTTCACGTGGCTAAGAAAAAATCCATCGCTCACGCTCGGGAGGCATTTGCCACGAAGGCACAAAGACACCAAGAATAAATTAGTCTTTCTTCTTTGTGCCTTAGTGTCTTAGTGGCTAATATAATTTATACTATTAAAGAATTATAAAAAGGAGCAGATTAGATGAAACAGAATAAGCAAAGGTCAATATTAATCAAATCGGTTATGGAACAGGTAAAGAAGCATCATATCAAATTCATCAATCTTTGGTTCACGGATATTCTCGGGTATCTAAAATCATTTACCATCACCCGTGATGAACTTGAAGGAGCATTTGCAGAAGGGATGGGCTTTGACGGTTCATCCATAGAAGGATTCACACGGATAGATGAAAGCGATATGGTAGCAGTGCCTGACCCAACCACATTCAGATTAGTAACCTGGCGCAACAGTCATGATGAAACAGCCCGGATGTTTGCCGGTATTATCAATCCGCAAACAGGTGAACCTTTTGAAGGCGACCCGCGTTATATACTTAAATGTAATCTGGAACACGCCCGGGCTCTGGGTTTTACTTTCAATGTCGGTCCTGAACTGGAATTCTTCTATTTCAAATCTGATAAATCTACAGAGCGGCTGGATGAAGGCGGCTATTTTGACCTGATTCCGCGTGATGAAGCGATTGACCTGCGGCGCGAGACGATGATAGCCCTGCAATCAATCGGCATACCGGTGGAGTATGCACATCACGAGGTCGCCCCATCACAGCACGAAATAGACCTACGTTATACCGATGCGCTGACTATGGCGGATACGGTAATGACCTACCGGCTGATTGTTAAAGAAATCGCCCAGAAACATAATATTTATGCCACCTTTATGCCCAAACCTATATTCGGAGAAAACGGCTCGGGAATGCATATCCATATGTCCCTATTCAATGATAATAAGAATGCATTCTTTGACCTCAAAGGTAAATATAATCTTTCCCCACTTGCTAAACATTTTATTGCCGGACTATTGAAATATGCGCCTGAATTTACCAGCGTAACCAATCAGTGGGTTAATTCATATAAACGGCTGGTGCCGGGCTACGAAGCGCCGGTTTATCTATCCTGGGCGCAACGGAACCGTTCCGATTTAATCCGCGTCCCGATGTATAAACCCGGCAAGGAAAAAGCCACCAGACTGGAATTACGTTCGCCTGACCCATCAGCCAACCCTTATCTGGCTTTTTCAGTAACGCTTGCGGCCGGATTAGCCGGTGTAGCAG
>JAZDFP010000236.1:0-2613 GCA_043807745.1 Planctomycetota bacterium | reverse complement strand
CGATATAGTATCCGGCAGGGGCTGAGAAATTCATTAACTCAGTTAGAGATAATTTGTATAATCTCACCGCAGAGGCGCAGAGAACACAAGGAAATCATTTATTATTTCCCGCTCTGTGAACTCAGCGTCTCGGCGGTGCTTATATTCTCGGCCAGGAGTATTTGATGACTGTTGATATTCGTAGTAATGAGCAGTTAGTCTCTGCGTATCTCTCAGGCGATGAGAAGGCATTTGAGATGTTGGTAGAGCGTTACCATGAACGGCTCAGGTAGTTTACCCGCCGGACTCTCAAGAGTTACCAGGATTTATAGAAGATGCCTTCAAGACCATCCATGATTTAAGAGAGGGCGTAACCAAAGCCGGTAATATTATTGATACCGTCATTACCGAACAGTCCTGGGATGATAATTCGTTCTTTGTGGTATCTGTCTGGATAAAAAATACTTGACTTTTTCTAAAAGAGTGCTATTAATTATCTTTTTAAGGTATAGGAAAGTATAAAATTTGCCACCAAGACACTAAGGCACGAAGAAAACAGTCAGTTAATTAGTTAATTTCTTCTTGGTGTCTTTGTGCCTTCGTGGCTAAGTCTTCTTGATATATATCGTATATATGAAAAGGAGGATTATTTATGATTACATCACAAGTGAGACGGGTAATAGTTGTAAGTGTGATTATAGGATTGCTTTGTTTGGTATGTGTGTATGCGACGCCGGATAAGGACTCAAACAACACTACCGCTAATGAGGGAAAGAGTAGTGTCCAAAAACCGCAACCAGTGCCATTGGAAACCGCTACTAAGGAAGAAATCACCAGATTGATTAAAAATCTCAATTCTGATGATATCGCAGTGCGTGATAAGGCAACGGAGGAACTGAAGAAGATGGGCAGTCCTGCCCTGCCGTTTCTTGATGAGGCATCCAAGAATAATGACCCTGAGGTCGCCTGGCGGGCTAAGATTGTTATTAAAGCCATTACCAGAGCCGAGCAGAAAAAGCAACAGGGAGAAGACGAATCGCCGGAATCATTGCCTAAAAAGATAGGGCCGACATTGAGACAATTCTCCAATAGATTCAGCATTACCATCAATAACGCATCACCCGGCACAAAGAGTTTCGCTTTATCACAGGATTCTTCAGGCAAGGTTACGGTAACCACTACAGAATACGATAAAGACGGCAAACAAACCGGCAAGACATACACGGCAGATTCTCTTGACGAATTCAAGAAGAAATATCCCGAGATTGCCAAGGAATACGGCATCGGCGAGAATCCGCCTCCATCTTTTGAAATACCCGATTTTGATATGGAAGACATCTGGAAGGATTTCGGTAATGCCTGGGGCCGCCGCTGGGATGACCTCAGAAAACAGATTGAAAGGCTCAGGGATTTGCTTAAACAGCATAACAAAGATATTCCCGAAGGAGAATTAGCACCTAATAAACCGGCAATACCGCCGGCTCAACCAGAAGCACCTGCAAATTTAGGCATTGGTATAGAAAATCTGAACGATTCCTCAAAACAGAAATTTAATGTGGAAAACGGCGTATTAGTAACTGTTGTTGAGGTAAATAGTTTGGGTGAGAAAATGGGATTGAAACAGGATGATGTAATTATCTCGGTTAATGATTCGCAGGTAAAGACCATCTGGGAATGCAGACGACTGATAAAAACCGCTCTGGCAAACACTCAAATTAAATTAACTATCGTTAGGGACGGGAAAAAGCAAATACTAACTTATCCAAAATAAAGAGAACACGAATAGACACGAATAAAAGCGAATGAAACGAATAAAATATTTTTATTTGTGTGATTAGTCCCACCTGCCTGACAGCAGGCAGGTTCGTGCGATTCGTGTTTAATATTTGATGGAGGGAAAGTATGACTCAGAAAATCTATCCGGCAATTATTTTGTTAATCGGTGTGGTAACTGGTATATTCATATCCAGATATTACAGTCCGGGCCGTTTATCGGCATCACCCGCATTATCCGAAGAAGAACGGACGTCTATCATTAAAGAACTCAAGGCATTCAAGGAAAACTCACAGCAATTCGTGAAACTGGTGAAATTAGTCCGGCCGTCAGTGGTGAGTATTTCCACTAAAAAGGTGTTTATGGGCTATGAGGACGATTTCTTCTGGGGATTTTTCCAACCCCGTAAATTTGAGACATCACAGATTGGTTCAGGCGTAATTGTCGATGATAAAGGATACATTATAACCAATAATCATGTGGTACAGGGAGCTAATGAAATCAAGGTGACACTGGATGACGGCCGTGAAGTAATCGGAAAGGTTATCGGCAGCGATTCCTTAACCGATATTGCCATTGTTAAAATAGAGGCGAAGAATTTACAGCCGGCTTTATTGGGTGACTCAGATAAAATAGAAACCGGTGAGATGGTTCTGGCTATCGGCAGTCCCTTCGGATTGGGACAGACCGTAACTTCGGGAATCATCAGCGCCAAACGTGATTCGGTCGGCAACGCTAAAATAGCCGGTGATTATCCCGGATTCATCCAGACCGATGCGGCGATTAATCCGGGTAACAGCGGCGGTCCATTGGTTTCTTTAAGCGGTGAGGTCATCGGCATAAATTCGGTTATTATCACC
>JAZDFP010000235.1:0-5947 GCA_043807745.1 Planctomycetota bacterium | reverse complement strand
AGAGATTTTTATGACGTCTATAAAATCGCGCAAGGTATTGTTCCATATGACAAAGACCTTTTGAGAAAACTCGTGGTTTGGACCGGCTGTACGGAAGAAGAACACTTCAGAAAACTGATTAAATTCAAAAGCGCAGATATTAATAAACGTGGTTTCGAACAAGCGGTTAATCCGCTACTTCGCAAAGCGGAGAAGCCAAGATTTGAAACGGCTACTGAAATCGTCAATCAATTTATCAAATCAATCCTGATATTTAACAAAGATGAGAAAGTATTTATAGATGAGTTTTATAAAAAACAGGTTAAACCTAAACTACTCTTTGGAGTATATAAGTATACGTCTGATATCCTGAAACATCCTAATCTACTCTGGCGACTTCAGAATATGAAATAAGGAAAAAAAGATGGTTACAAACAGACCTATTCCTTACATTATAAAACCAAAAGATATTCCGAAAGTTTTAGAACATTTCACTGATTTGGCTGGGTTGAACTCCAATAATATTCCTAATGCCTATCCGTTTAAGGACACTTTTAATTATTATTTCGAGAATAAATCTAATTGGCCTCAAAATAATCCTCCAGAATATGTCCGTCAAACTGTAAGTGATATTTCTCCTCTAATGTTGTTCTATGAGCGTATTAAAAAATATAAACCTATAAAGAGATTATTAAAAAATAATTTTATCCCATCATTTTTATTTGAAGGTATGGTCGCCTCAAATTATATACGCCGGAGATACCTTGTAAGATGGTCTTCATTATTAGGAGAAGACCCACCTGACATAATAGTAGGTAATCCGAAAAATAAAATAATTGTAGATATTGAATGCAAAATAAAGGATAACACAATTTTAACTAAAGACCTCGACGAATCTGTCGAATCTATGTTTGATTCATTATCTAAAGGGTTGCAAAGCCTCAAAAACAGAAAAGAACCTAATCATATGGCTGTTGTAGCCATTCATTCTTCTAAAGATTTATATTTGGAAAAATGGTTGCAAGATGCTGATGTAAGAAAAAGACTAAAAAGCCGTTTAAGCAATAATGAATACAAGATTATATCTGGCATAATTTTTTCTGGTGGTGACAAAGTTGTGGAAATACAACCAGGGGTAAAAGATTATATAACAAAACTAGTGTCGATTCGTTCTAATATAGCGAGTTATCCGCTTCCACAAGGGTTTTTACCCAGTGAAAGCGGCTCTTTATAAATGGAATATAATGAAAAATATCTCGAAAGGGAGGCGAATTTAGGGTTGGTTGACAATCTCATTTGTCCACTTTCAGCCCCTGTTTTTGACCCATTTTGTGCTTAAAATCGGGCAGAGGGGGTGGCTATACCCTATGGTATACTCCCCTATACCCCCACTCGTAGTTCCGGGAACCGTTGGGGGTAGTTCCGGGAACGCAGGAGCGTAGTTCCCGCAACGCAGGCGGGTAATACCCTGAACGGCTCCGGGTAACCCCGGCAACGGTGGCGGGTAATTCCCTGAACGCAAGAGCGTAGTCCCCTGAGCCCAACAGGGTAGTTCCGGCAACGGCTCCGGGTAGTTCCCTGATGTGGTCAGGGTAGTTCCCGCAACGCAAGCGGGCATTTCCCTGAACGCAACAGCGTAGTCGTGGGAACGGCTCAGCGTAGTCCCCGCAACGGTCGGTGGTAGTTAGCACTGGTCTTTTTAGTTAAGGAAAGATATTAAAGAAAGGAATTTATTATGATTAAACAAAACCTTGGTAAAATAAAAACAGTGAAATTAACGGAAGTATTTGGAAAAGAAGATAAAGACTTTACGCCATGGCTAAATTATAATCTGGGCATTTTAGGAGAAAAATTAGGTTTAGATATAATTGATAGTAATATAGAGGAGGAAGTCGGGCGTTTTTATTGCGACATAATTGCAAAAGACTCTAATACGAATAAGATAATTATTATCGAAAATCAATTTGGCGCAACCGACCACGACCATTTAGGTAAAATTTTTACTTATGCCTCCGGGAAAAATGCAAGTATAGTAATCTGGATTGCGGAGAAATTTGGGGAGGAACACAGAAAAGCATTGGAATGGATTAATGAACAAGTATCACCAGATTCGGGACTTTCATTTTTTGGCGTTGAGATTAAACTAATTAAAATTGAAAACTCTCCACCAGCTCCTGATTTCAAAATAGTGGTAAAACCTAACGACTGGGAAAGAAGTATAAAAATAAGCCATCAAGTAATAAATGAGACGTCTAAAAAATACTATAATTTCTTTTCGAAACTAGTAGATGCGTATAGCCAACTCAATCCAAAATGGAGAAAACTTAAGCCGTTACCACAAAGTTGGCTATCATTTGGAGCAGGGAAAAGTGGATTATACTTTATTTGGTCATTCAAAAGCAGTAATAGAATCGCCGTTGAATTATATATTGATGTAGAAGACGAGAATGAAAATATAAGATTATTTGAAGAAATAGAAAAACATAAGCATAAAATAGAAAAAGAAATATCAGGAATAAGTTGGGAGAGATTGGAAAATCGGCGAGCGTGCAGAATAGCTATCTATAAGAAAATAAAGGGCGATATAAAATCTCTTACAGAAAAAGACTATCCGGAAATTATAAAGTGGGCAACTAAAATGATGAAAGAATTTAGTGGTATTCTATCTAACCACATTAAAAATATTTAATAAAACTTAAGGAATATAATTATGAAAAGATTTTTTATCAGAATCGGAACAAAGACAACTCCACGGAAGCAATCAGTCATCAAAGCCGCTAAGGAAGGCAGAATGGAACAGCGCCATCTGGATTATGTGATGGCCAAATATCGCGCCGCTTTGTATGTCTCCTTGGAAACACTTCTGGGCAGGGATAGGATAGGCAATCTTCCTTTGAGTGAATTCATAGAGGACTGCGTCAAGGATGCCTTTGTCCGTATCAACGAATATGACCCTCAATATAAATTCCGGACGTTTCTGGTGAACAAAATCGTCTGGCCCGGGATTAATAAGATTCGTCTGGAACAGAAGCGGGAAAAAGAGGCAATAGCCAATTACTTTGAATGGAAGCACTCCAAAGAAAGTTTCACCGGCATCCTCAGTCAGGTAACGGCAAAGATGTTTATTGACGAGGGCTTAAAGCAACTCAAGGAACAAGACCCGCTCAAATACGAAGTCCTTTATCTGCACTATTTCAAGAAACTTCCTTACAAGGAGATTTACGAGCAACTCAAGGATTCCGTAACGATGCGGGTAAGTTCGGTTGACTATGCCGAGAAATTATACCAGCGGGCAATTGACAAACTCAAACACCTTTACCGGGAATTAATCAGGAATAAGAAATTCGTGGATAGCGATTTACCGTTCACAGCCGGGCTCAAACGCAAATTCCACGAGATAACTACGAAGAAGAAATAGTGGTCAGTGGATAGTGGACAGTAAAGAATGATGGGAGAGAAATAAATATGAGTGAGGTTAAATCTTACAAGGATTTGCTAATCTGGCAAAAAGGGATTGATTTGGTGAAGGATATTTATAATTTAACCAAGAAATTCCCCAAGTCAGAACAATATGGCTTGATTGACCAAATACACAGGTCTGCAATTTCTGTTCCTTCTAACATTGCCGAAGGACAAGCAAGACAACATTCAAAAGAGTTTATTCAATTTCTTTATATATCTTTAGGTTCATTAGCGGAACTTGATACTCAATTTATCATTTCTAAGGAATTGGCGTATATCAACGAAGATGATTTGACTAAAATAGATTCCAAAATAACCGAGATAAGGAAAATGATTAGTGGTTTGCTTTCCAAACTGACTTCAGGACACTGAACACTGAATTAAATGTTAGAAATACCGCAACGAATCTGGAAAAAGGTAGAGGGCTATACTAAACCACAAGGCAATCCCTTTCGCACCAATCACGAGAATGTCCTGTGCTGGAAGGCACTGCGCAAGTCCGACAAGAAACTGGTTGTAATAAAACTATTTGAATGGGAAATAGTTGAGCATTGCGCTGATGAACTCCGAGCCGCAGAAATCCTTAAGAAGATTGACCACAAACACCTCGTCCGGGTTTTTGATGTGATTGAAGACGAGGATATTGGTATTTACTATATAATGGAATATTGGGGTGAGGATTTACGAGAGACAATTAAACTCAAAACCGACTCAAAGGTTGCTCTTGAGATTATCAAACAGGTTCTTGAGGGTCTGGCAGAATTACACCTGCACCAACTCACCCACCGTGATATTAAACCCGAGAATATCTATCTCAAAAACGGTGTAGTAAAATTAGGTGATTATGGGCTGGTTAAATCACAGAGGTTAATAACTAAACTAACTACTATTGCCGGCACGAGGGACTATATGGCACCTGAAATATTAGAAGACAAACCTTATGACCACAGATGCGATATTTATTCAACAGGTGTAGTCTTGCGGGAATTATTGACCGGAGAATCACCACCATTCAAATCAGACAAACCAACAGATGTTGCCGATATTATTTGGATAGTTGTTAGAAAAGCGACAGCAGAAAATCCCGAAGAACGGTTTCATAATATTGATGAGTTTATTAAAGTTTTATCTGCATCGGTTGAAATAGATGTGAAAGAAAAAAGAGAAGGTGAAGGAATTCTTCATCGGAAGAGAATTGTTGAAATTATGAATAAACGGTTAGCACAAAAGGAAAAACAGCAAGTCTCATCAGAACCACTCCATGACCTCAGTGTCTCTGTGGCAAGGAGTCCAATATTCCAGAAATTAGACATCCAGCGTTATCCGCCCAAGCCCGAGATGCGTAATCAAGATGACCCGGGTATATTAGTTAAAACGCTACAAACAAAGTTAGACGAATTGATAAAGAATAATGATGACAAGTCCGCATTACCAGTAGCAGAAGAATGGGTCAAGACGGTAGAAGAAAGATTCACCAGACGTAATTCCCGCACTGCCGATGCCTACGATAAATTAGCCGGCATATATCTGTTATTAGATAACCACCAAAAGTCAGAGGAGAACTATAGAATATCTTTAGAGATTGACCGTCTCTTATATGGAGAACCTTCCCGTCAGGTCGTAAGAGATTATTATCATCTGGCGGAGATGTTTGCCCACGATGGCAATTATCCGAAGGCAAAAGAATGTTACGGCTTCTCATTACGAATAGCCATCAAGAACACCTCGGACTATGCAATTATCGCCAATAATACCGCGGTAGTATTTTATTATCTAAAAGAATACAAAGATGGCTTAAACTTATTAAAAGAGGCGTTAGCGATAAATGAGAAACAGAACAGGTTGTCAGAGCCGGTAGCGATAAACCTTTACAATATGGCTTTAACCTATGAAGCGCAAGGTAATAAAGGAACTGCCGAGCCGTTGTATAAGCAGGCAAAGGAGACGCTCTCCAAACTCCCGCCGGATAAATTGACGCTTAGTGAAAAAGACAGGCAACAAATTACTGTCCGGTGACACACACCATCCGGTAAAAACCGAATTCCGGGGAACACCCCCCGAATTTGCGAGTCTTATTTGCGGGACACATTCAAGTCCCTGTATATGGCTATTTTATTATCCCACAAGGCATTCTATTTCTAAAATAAGGAATCCGAGGATACCATCTTATCCCCTCGTTTTTGCGTATTTATCCCCCCTCCTACGCCCTTTGGGCGGAGTGGCGCTCAAGACGCCATGGCGCTTCGGCGCCATTTATCCCATTGGGAGAATGGCTTACGAATAATACCATTTGCCCCTTAATTAGACAAGGGATTAATGCAGAATACAGTATGGAGTATGAAGTATATAGGACAACAGGTAGGCTCGTCAAGTCCTTGTTAGTATTCCGTTAATTCCGTATGCTATCTTCAGGAATTCGTCTTATCGGAACTACGCCTAATCAGAATTATTTTGCCTCCAATTTTACCGTAATCTCTTTTTCTTTGCCGGCTCTGATAATGATAAC
>JAZDFP010000234.1:0-3095 GCA_043807745.1 Planctomycetota bacterium | reverse complement strand
CACCACAATCGAAATCGGAGGTTTGTACTGCGTTTCTAAAATTAATCATACTTCTTCCATTTCTATATTAATCTGGTTGTTATTATATCTGATTGCAACCTTTTATGAATACATAGAGTCATCGAGTTAAATAACAAGTACACCATAGATTATATCATCACAGAAAGCTATGCATAGTCGTAAAGAATCTATATAATACCTATAATCGTAGTACCTACTTTCTTGTACGCATGTCGTATGACTTTACAATCGTCGATATAATAACGATAATTAAGAAGATTATCTGTAACTATGAATGGAGAAATACCATTGCCAATTGCCGAATCATTCCTTACCTCAGCCACCTTGCAGATGAGCCTGCTGATGTTCGTGGCTCTGGCTGGTTACCTGATTGCTTATAGAATCAATCAGTCAGCCGTCGTCGGTATTATTCTTGCGGGGATACTCGTTGGACCCAGTTTACTGGGGCTCGTTACATACACCGATTTTGTGTCAACCATGGCGCATCTCGGGGCAGTCGTTCTCCTGTTTACCATTGGACTGGAATTCAATATCAAAGAAATAACCCGTTTCAAGTATTTCCCAATTGCCCTGCTGGGAATCATCGTTCCCTGGATTGCCGGCTTCTATCTGGCGAGACTGTTCAACTACGATTCTAAAGCCGCGATTTTCATCGGTACCGCTTTGACGGCAACCAGTATTGCTATCACAGCGAATGTGCTGAGAGAAATGGATAAACTACAGACCGATGTCGGCAAGGCAATTATCGGTGCCGCGGTCATCGATGACATATTGGCTCTGCTAGCGCTCTCGTTTTCGGAGGGAATAGTATCCGGAACACTTTCCCTGTCTCTGATACTTCTGACCGCTGGTAGGGCAATTGCTTTCCTTGTCATTGGCGGGCTGCTGGGAAAGTTGCTCATCGCCAGAATTATGGTCAGAATCGACCGTACCAGAGTCGCTATGAAATACCCTGAATCTATATTAATTTTTGCCGTTATGGTCGCGTTTCTCTATGCCGTGGTAGCTGAGGTGGTAGGTCTATCCGCCATCATCGGTTCATTTTTAGCTGGGGTTGCCCTTTCAGGCGTCAGTCTGAAACGTGGCGATATTTTCCGGGAAGGAGCAGAACATCTCCAGATTATCTTTGCATCTATCTTTTTCGTGTCTCTGGGAGTTCTCATGGATGCGCACGCGATTACACTACAAGTGCTATTATTCGTAGCGGTTTTAACCGTTGTCGCTGCTTTCACCAAGATATTCGGCTGCGGATTACCGGCTAAGTTGCAGGGTATCTCCATGAGAGATTCGCTGATTATTGGTTTTGGTATGATGCCCAGGGGAGAGGTGGCGATGATTATCGCGCTAATCGGACTGAATGAAGGGTTTATCCTGCAGGACACTTATGCCGCGCTGATACTGATGAGCCTTTTAACCACTATCATCCCTCCTATTGTAATGAGGAACTGGTTGTTCAAACAAAAGACAGTCGCAACTTGAAATGTCGTTAACTGCTTTTCTCGCTATCTTATTTCTCGCTGTTCGAAAATTAGCTGCCGTATATCATCGAGACAATAAAACATGTTATCCTATAGGTGGTAGATAACAGTCAACTGCCAGCTGGGGCAATCAGAAAAAGCGGACTGAATTTAACAGGGAGCCTGATAGATGAGCACAGACACTGTTCTGTCAGCCTTACAGAACCTGCTGGGGCGTAACGGTGAAGGTCTATCCATTACAGAGCTGCAGATAAAACTCTATCAGAATTTCAAGCTACAGCTCAGTTACAAGGTAATCGAAAGCACCATTTTCCGCTATCCGGCTCATTTTGTTGACGTAGACGGCAAGTGGAAACTGAGGGTTTGAACTGGGATTTCCTTTTACTGCTATTGCGTGCTGACACGGCAATAGATAGCAACATTCATGTAAAGTTTTTATCAGTAGAATTATCTGAATGATTGCTAATACGGACAAAATAGCAGTCAACCAAATTAATACCTTGTTAGGCATTCGAGTTTTGCGGCAAAATACATGTTGATTAGGTCAGGTGTATAACCACCGAACTCCGCCTGCAGTTCGTTGATTTTACCTACGTTTTTTTGGATTTTGTTATGTCTTTTCATGGTTTCGAAGTCCTTTAGGTTCGCATTGCTTTACTTCCGGCTTATTCCAGTATAGTGATTTGTGCCACTTCTTTATCCTATCCCACCGGCTTCTCCACCAGTCTATGGCGTTTCTCAATACCTGTCATTAGAATATGTTGAATAATATCGCAGGCTTCACAGATACGGGGGTCGGACAGACTGTAAAAAACATTGGTGCCTTCCCGCCGGGCGTTGACAATACCTTTTTCTCTGAGCAAGCCGAGGTGACGGGAGACCACTGCCTGGGGAATTGTCAGGATACGCACCAGGTCGCTCACGGACTTCTGCCCTTTCCGTAATTCCGCGATAATGATGAGCCGCTTGGGGTCGGAAAAAGCTTTACATAACTCTGCCAGGAGCTTATAGAGCTCCATATCGCGTTTCGTCATCATACTGGTTCTCCTGTCGAATATACGGATATTTAAATATTTGGGTGATGTAATATACTATTAGCTTCAAGGTAAAATGTCAATACTTGACTTTTTGATATGCAGATGATAATCGTATGCGAATTATGCCATCCATCATAGCACAAAAAAGTACCCCTCCCCGAACTAGATGGGGAGGGGTAAAAGAGGGAGTAGATTACCGCTAAATTTTACTTTACGGGTTTAGCGGGAGCAATGGCGTGTCCCGGGTCATGTTGCATCATCGGCAGGAGTTTGTAAGCCAGCCAGATGACGAGCATGGTATCGGCGACCAGACCAGCCGAGATAGCGAATTCCATCCAGCTCGGGAAGTGAGGTAGGATGGAATTAACGGACACTAAAGTCAGATAAAATAGACAGACGGAGGTGTCAGCATGAAAGATATCCCGAGGGGAAGATACACGAAGGAGTTTCGGGAAGAAGCGGTGAAGCTGGTAACAGAACAAAGGCTATCGTTACCGGAGGCAGCCCGTCGGTTGTCAATGCCGCCATCATCGATCGGAAACTGGTTAAAGGCACACAA
>JAZDFP010000233.1:0-17295 GCA_043807745.1 Planctomycetota bacterium | reverse complement strand
AGGTTCAACGGTTCATTAACACCTTTTTCAGCGCCTAAGTTGGGTGGCTTTGTAGTAGCAGAGTCTATAAAACGAGCGGGTATTTCTGCGGAAATAGTAGAAGAGGTTATTATGGGTAATGTAATATCAGCAGGTTTGGGGCAGAATCCGGCACGTCAGGCATTGCGCCATGGCGGTGTGCCTGACCGGGTCGGTGCTTTCACAATAAATAAAGTCTGCGGTTCGGGCTTGAAAGCCGTGATGCTGGCTGCGAATTCCATTAAAGCAGGCGAGAGTCAAACAATAGTTGCCGGCGGGATGGAGAGTATGACTAATGCCCCATACATTTTGCCGTCCGCACGATTCGGTCAAAGACTGGGCCATGCCGAACTGGTTGATGCCATGGTTTTTGACGGGTTATGGGATATTTATAACGATTTCCATATGGCAATCACGGGTGAATTAGTCGCTGAAAAATATAATATTTCACGGGAAATGCAGGATAACTTCGCTTGCCAGAGCCACCAAAAAGCAGTTAAGGCAACCAAAGAAGGTAAATTCAAAGAGGAAATTCTTCCTATAAAAATTACTCCTGCTAAAGGCAAGGAACCGGTTATATTTGATAAAGATGAGGGAGTGCGTGATGATACTACGGTAGAAAAATTAGCGCAGTTAAAACCAGCTTTTAAGGAAAAAGGAACAGTCACCGCTGGAAACGCTTCCCAGATAAGTGATGCGGCAAGTGCGATGGTAATAATGTCTTCTGATAAACAGGAGAAAATGGGACTGAAACCGGTTGCTCGCATAATTGATTATGCTACAGGTGGACTCGCTCCGGAATGGGTGATGATGGCACCGGTTGAGGCAGTTAAGAATCTATTAGCTAAGACCAAGATGGAAATAACCGATTTTGATTTGATAGAAGTTAACGAAGCCTTCTCCGCGGCTTCTGTTGCGGTGATTAGAGAAATAAAGGCTAATCCTGATATTGTCAACGTGCACGGTGGGGCAGTGGCATTAGGTCATCCTATTGGTTGCAGCGGGGCGAGGGTTTTGACTACTCTTATTTATGCATTAAAACAACGGCACCTTAAAAAAGGATTGGCTACATTATGCCTTGGTGGCGGTAACGCCGTGGCTATGGCTATTGAAATAGTTTGATAATAAATTAAATTATATTTTAAAGGACAGAATTATGCCAAATATCTCTAAGATAACTAGAAAAAGGTTGGGTGAGATTCTTGTTAATGAAGGATTGATTACTAACGACCAGATTCAGGAAGGGCTCAGCGAACAACAAAAATCAGGCGGAATGCTCGGTGAAAATCTAATTAAACTCGGTTATATTACTGAAATGGATATTGCCGCTGCTCTGTCCACCCAATTCGGATTGCCTTATATTGATGCAACTCATTGTACTATTACGAAGGAAATTTTCGATAAGATAGCGATAGAATTCATGAGTCAATATCAATTTGTTATTCTTGATAAAATTGGGTCGGTTGTGACGATAGCAATTTCATCACCTATTGGTGAAAAAGTAATTGAGGAAATAGAGAAAAAAACATCCTGCCAGGTATTTGCTTTTGTTAGTACTAGTTCTCAGATCAAGCAGGCAATTCAATCGGCTCAAGGTCAAACTAAAAAGAAATAATATTCATCTAAAATGAAAACAACTTTTGATAAGAAAATAAATAATCTTCTTCTTAAATACAACGTAATAACACCTGATAAAAATGAAGAAATTATCAGCCAGTCTACTAAGAGTGATTTGCCCTATGTAGAATTTTTAACTAAGAATAATATAATAACCGAAGAAAATTTGTTGTCTCTCATTTCTTTAGACTCAAATATTCCGCCTTTAGACCTTGATAAAGTTCGTCCTGACGATAATTTAGTTTTGTCGGTTGATAGGACCAGATTAGAATCTTATGGTATGATTCCCATAGTAAAACTAAATAATATTATGACAGTAGCGGTGTCCGACCCATATGATGTTGTCATGATGGATGAAGCAAAAATGTTCTTAAACTCTGAACTCAGATTGGCTGTTTCGACTGCTTTAAAGATAAAACAGAAATTAGAAAGCGTCTATAATCCAGGTGAAAAGGAAATGGAAGAATTATTAGATGAAAGCTTATCTGAAGATGTTGAAATAACTAAAGTTGATACGGGTGACGATATAAGTGTGGCTGAACTGGCTAAATCCGCCGAAGATGCTCCCATTGTTAAATTTGTTAATAAGATAATTTATAAAGCGTTAGAAGAAAAGGCTAGTGATATTCATATAGAGCCTTATGAAAGAGCAATTTCCATACGTTATCGTAAGGATGGGGTTCTTCATGAGGCGATGTCGCCTCCCAAGAAGGTTTTCAATGCTATCATTTCCAGAATTAAAATTATGACTTCGCTTGATATTGCGGAGAGACGGATCCCGCAGGATGGTAAATTCCAGATAAAATATGAAGGTCGCCAGATTGATTTCCGCGTTTCAACCCTACCGACTATTTTTGGAGAAAAGGTTGTGATGCGTGTTCTTGATTCATCCAGTATTACGATGGGGTTGGATGTTTTGGGATTTGAGCCTGAAGCTTTATCGGCTTTCAGGCGAGCCATTAATACTCCTTATGGAATGCTTTTAGTAACCGGACCAACCGGAAGCGGTAAGAGTACCACACTTTATTCGGCTCTCAAAGAAATTATGTCCATAGAAGATAATGTTATGACTGTAGAAGACCCGGTGGAATATCAATTGGAAGGCGTAGGGCAGGTTCCGATAAATCCTAAAAGAGGATTTACGTTTTCTACGGCTTTACGTTCTATATTGCGTCAAGACCCTAATAAAGTGATGGTCGGAGAAATTAGAGACGGTGAAACGGCTGATATTGCTATTAAAGCCGCTATGACAGGACATCTTGTTTTGAGCACATTACACACAAATGATGCCGCCTCGTCTATCTCCCGATTAGTTGATATGGGTGTCGATAAGTTTTTAGTAGCTGCTTCAGTAATATTAATTGCCGCACAACGGTTGGCACGAAAACTATGTGATTCTTGTAAAAAACCACTTGAGAAATTGCCATCACCGGAAAAATTAATGGAGATTGGATTTAAGAAAGAAGAGTGTTCCGGACAGGCGATTATTTATCATTCGGTTGGTTGTTCACTATGTAATAAAGGATATAAAGGTCGATTTGCTTTTTTGGAGGCATTGGAAATTGATGATGAGATGCGAAAGATGATTATTAAAGGTATCCCAGCTATTGATATTAAAGATTATGCCGTAAAAAACAGGCAGATGATTACTTTAAGACGCTGCGGTATACTTAATGTATTACGAGGTAGAACCTCTATTGAAGAAGTCTTGAGAATGACTGAGTTATAAAATATGCTGACAAGTATTGATAAGAAGATTAATCGTATTTTATTAAAGAATAACGTTCTATCAGAAGAAAAATCTGCAGAGATGATGGGATTATCAACTAAAGAAAAGAAATCTTTTGTAGACGTTATTATTGATAAAAAAATAGTAAGTGAAGACGTTCTTTTGGCTTATCTGGCTTTAGAAGTCAACCTGCCTCCTATTATACCAGAGAAAATCACAGTCGATGAAAAAATAGCGGAGATAATCCCTGAACAAAAAGCATTAGAGTATAATATTTTACCGATATCAAAAATAGGTAATATTCTGACGTTAGTCGTAACCGATCCTTTTGATGTTATAAGGTTGGATGATATTAGAATTTTAAGCCGCTGTGAATTAAGATTATCTGTAACATTAGAACGACAAATAAAAAAATCCATAACCCATTTGTATCATCCTGAGGAAAAGAAAATGGATCAATTAATGGAAGATATGACAGGAGAGACTTTGGAGTTGGAACTGACTCAATCTGGTGCGGAAAAAGATGAAAAATTGGATTTAACACAAATTTCAGATGAAGCAGGTGAATCACCCGTAATAAAATTCGTAAATATGATGCTTGCTAAAGCAATGGAAGGGGGTGCCTCAGATATTCATATTGAACCTTACGAAAAAAGGGTGAGCATTCGTTTTCGTTATGATGGTATTTTACAGGAGGCTTTTTCTCCGCCCAAAAGGCTTCATAATTCTGTGGTGTCTCGTATTAAAATTATAGCTCATTTAGATATATCTGAACGTCGCCTTCCGCAAGATGGTAAATTCCAAATTAAGAAGGGGAATAAACGAGTTGATATTCGTGTTGCTGTGATACCTACTGTTCACGGAGAAAGAGTGGTGTTAAGAGTCTTGGATTCTTCTACCTTGGATCTTAAACTGTCTGACTTGGGATTTGAAGAAAAAGATTTTAAAGCATTCAAGAGAGCTATTGATGCTTCTTATGGCATGGTTCTTCTAAGTGGGCCTACCGGTTGCGGTAAAACAACCACTCTTTATTGTTCAGTTAAAGAAATATTTAGTCCGGATGACAATATAATTACGGTGGAAGACCCTGTAGAGTATCAATTACCAGGTATTATTCAAGTCCCGGTAAATGTAAAGACGGGAATGACTTTTGCGGCAGCACTCAAGTCTATTTTAAGACAGGATCCGGATATCATTATGATTGGTGAAATGCGTGATTTAGAAACAGCCGATATCGGTGTCAAGGCTGCTATTACAGGACACTTAGTTTTTAGCACATTACATACAAACGATAGTGTTTCAACTGTATCTCGTTTAGCTGATATGGGAATTGACCCATTTATGATTGCTTCGGCAGTTCTTTTAGTCGCAAATCAGCGCTTACTGAGGAAGTTATGTCCTAATTGTAAAAGACCTGTTAAGATACCTGCGGACCAGTTGATTACATTAGGATTTACTCCGGAAGAAATAAATAAAGCCAATCTTTTTGAGCCGGTTGGTTGTCCACGCTGTACCGGCGGTTATAAAGGAAGGGCTGCTATTTATGAGGTTTTGGAACTTGATGATGAAATTAAAAGATTAATCATTAACGGAGCTTCTCCATTAGAAATAAAAGATTATGCAATTAATAAATTAGGCTTAACAACAATCAGACGCAGCGCTGTTCTTAAAGCGCTCAGAGGAGAAACATCTGTTGCTGAAGTTAAAAAGAACACCTGATCATTTGCAAGGGTTTATATTGTTAAAACGGTTTATTTAATTATTATGAGAGTAAGGAGAATTTTTCATTATGAAAGAATTTAAATATGTCGCAAGAGGGACTGATGGTAAGCAAATCAAAGGCACTCAAAATGCAGTTAACCGAATTGAAGCCGCTAATGAGTTGCGTAGGAAAGGGGTGGCTATCGTTTCTATTGAAGAAGTTTCTAAAACAAAGGGGTTCAATTTATTTAATATGACTCCGGCTAAGAAGGCATCAACCGAAGATTTAGTGCTTTTTACCAGACAGTTATCCACTATGATTTCAGCTGGTATTCCTCTTTTGGAATGTCTTGAGGTTTTACATGAACAAATGGATAAACCCGGATTTAAATTAGTACTAAATGAGGTTATTGAAAAGGTTCGTGGCGGCTCTGATTTTTCAGATGCTATTTCATCATATCCTAAAGCGTTCTCTAAAATCTATATAAATATGATTAAAGCAGGTGAAGCTAGCGGTCAATTAGATGTGATTCTGGGCAGATTAGCAGAATTTTTGGAAAGTTCACAGGCGTTAAAAAGAGAGATAAAATCTGCAATGACTTACCCCGTAATTTCTCTTTCTTTAATTCTTCTAATTGTTATAGGTCTGATGGTATTTCTTATTCCTCAATTCGAGAATATATTTAAGGGATTAGGAATTGCCCTACCGCTTCCCACCCGAATAATCATGGCAGTCAGTAAAGGGATGACAGGATATTGGTTTATATGGGTCCCGGCGATGTTTGGACTCATCTTCGGTTCTATAACTATTACCAAAACTAAAATAGGTTCGTATTATTTTGACTGGTTGATGTTAAAATTACCGGTTTTTGGCGGCTTATTTAGGAAAGTGGCTATCTCTCGCTTCAGTCGGACATTTTCAACACTAATAAAAAGTGGTGTGCCTATTTTAGGAGCATTAGAAATTGTTGCGGCTACTTCCGGGAATCAAATTATTGAGGAAGTTATTACTAATGCTAAAGAAAATGTGCGTAAAGGAGAGACTCTTAGTGAACCTCTTAGTAGAAATAAAGTTTTTCCTCCAATGGTGACTCGAATGATAGGTATTGGTGAAAAATCAGGTGCACTGGAGGCACTTCTGGAAAAAATCTCTGAGTTCTATGACTCACAAGTTAAATCAGCCGTAGAATCATTGACGTCAATGATTGAGCCATTAATGATTGGTATGATGGGTGTAGTTGTAGGAGGAATTGTTATTGCCATAATGATGCCTATTTTTGAAATCCAGAAAACTGTTGGCAAAAAGAAATGATAAATGCCAGAACGTTCTTCTATTATGTTATCTCGCCTGAAATGGATACTGTTCGAACGGCTTATTATCGCCATTTTTGCCTTAGGTGCTGTTTTAATCTATCAACTACCGTTTAAAGAGGCTATTTTTTCTTCACCTCGCTTTTTAGCCGCATATATAATACTAACTATTGTTTGCTTCAGTAATATTATCTACTTGATATTACTTAAAATAGTCAGGCAAAAACTAAAATTAATTGCTATTTTACAAATAGCAATTGATATACTACTTGTTTCTTCCTTAGCATATTGCACTGGTGGTTCTGCGAGTGTTTTCGTTTCTTTATATTTTGCCTTAATTCTTTCTGCTAATATTCTTATATCAGGGCGGACAGGTCTTTTATTTGCTACTATTTCCACTATTTTATTAGCGATAATTACTATTATTTATTCTTTCAGTGCGGCGGGGCATTTTACATTGCCTCTCTTATCACCGGATTATGTTAAGGAAACGGCTCAAGGGTTTCGTTTTATATTTCCTTATCTATTTTTCTTTACTCTTATAATACATTTCGTGGCATATTCAGTTGGTCGATTGGTAAGCGCCCTAAACTATGAGCGTCTCCTCAAAACAAAGATTCTTCATGATATGATTAGTGGTATTATTGTCCTTTCACCGGAAGGAAAAATATTATATGTCAATCCTATGGCACAGCAAATGTTAGGCGTAAATATAAATTATGACTTTCCTGATATCCAAAAGAATAAGATTACATTATTCCAATTCTTGGATAAAGCCGTAAAGTTGGATAAAACTCAGAAAGAGAAGTTTCTGGAATTCACACATCTTTCTTTAACCCAGAATTCTCTTAAAACCGGTAATATTCCGGTTGTGATAAAAACAATGCCGGTAAATAATGAAGATGGACTTTTATTAGACGTAAAAGCGGCTATTCTGAAATCTGACACTGATAGGTTAGATGGCAATGTTATTATATTAGATAATGTTACTTCTAAGAAAAAATTGGATGAGATTTATAAACAAAGTGAGTTTCTCAAATCTCTCCAAGAGATGAGTATGAGTATTGCTCATGAAATCCGTAATCCGTTAACTTCTATTAGAAGTGCTGTTCAAGAATTATCCCGTCAACTTCAAGTCAATATATCTGAAGACCAAAGTAAATTAATAAAAATGGTTATCAAGGAATCAGAGCGTCTGAATAATTTAACGAGTAATTTTATGGATTTTGCCAAGGAACGAATGCCCGTCATTAAAAAAGTTGATATTGTAGATATAATTAATGAAATAATCTTGCTGATACGCCAGACAAATCCACAAGGGATAGAAATTAAATTGGACTTACCTCAATCTAAACTTTTTTGTGATATAGATAGTGAACAAATCAAGCAGGTTATATATAATATTGTTCTTAATGCTATTCATGCTTCAAATGAAATCCATGAAACTGATGGTTCAAGAACTGATAACGTTATCTCTATAAAAGTTTATTCGTCATCTAATCCTTTGCCGCAAATATCAGGACAAAAAACTGGTGTTATTATTGAAATTGCCGACAAGGGAAAGGGAATTGCTACTCAGAATATTCAAAGAGTCTTTGAGCCTTTCTTCACAACGAAACCTGATGGTTTTGGATTAGGATTATCAATTGCCAAAAGGATTATAGAGAATCATCAGGGTAATATTAATATTGAAAGTGAGATTGGAAAAGGCACAAAGATTTCTATCTGGTTACCACAAAATCTTGCTAAAATATCTTGATTCTCGGTGCAATAAAAGTTAGAAAGATAAAATAAATAACCTATTAATCTTTTAATATTTATATTATGACAGAATTGAAAAGAATAACAATCCCTTATCTCTACGAGTTAAAGAAAAAAGGCGAATCTATTTCATGGCTTACTGCTTATGATTATCCTATGGCAAGTCTCGTTGACCAATCCGGTATCGAAATGATTTTAGTCGGTGATTCCGCCAGTATGGTGGTATATGGAAATCCTTCAACTCTGCCGATTACAATGGACACATTAATACAACATTGTCAGGCAGTCCGGCGGGGTGCTCCTAATGCTTTCGTGATTGGAGATATGCCTTTCCTTTCATATCAGGTCTCGGTTTCGGAAGCGGTTTATAATGCCGGTCGTTTTATGAAAGAAGGTAATTGTGATGCCATAAAATTAGAAGGCGGTGTGCGGATTGCCGATACGGTTAAAGCCATTATTAACGCCGGTATCCCGGTTGTCGGTCATATCGGTTTGACGCCTCAATCAAGTTCAATGCTCGGTGGGTTTAAGGTTCAGGGCAAAGACGTTGAATCCGCTCTTTCTCTTATTGAAGATGCCAAGGCATTAGAAAATGCCGGCGTTTTTGCCATACTATTAGAATGTGTCCCGACCAAGGTTACCTCTATCATCAGGAATAACGCATCGGTGTTGATTTTCGGTATTGGCGCCGGAGATGCCTGTGATGGTCAACTTCTTATCATCCACGATATTCTCGGGCTTTATCAATGTTTTACTCCCAAGTTCGTCAAACAATATGTTAACCTATCATCGATTATATCTGAAGCGCTCGGCAAATATCGTAATGAGGTGAAAACCCGCCAGTTCCCTCAACCCGAACATTCTTTTAGTATCTCTCCGGCAGAAATAAAGAAGTTAGAGACTTACCTGTCTGAGAAACGAAAATAGGAAGTTAGCCACAGATTTCACAGATTAAATCAGTGTAATGTGTCTTTGGTCAAACGTCACAGATTAAATTCAATTTGTGTAATCTGTGGCTTTATGATTATTTTATGTCTGTTCGTGAAGAACTTATAGAAATACAGAAACGACTGGTCAAAAGACTAAAATCAGAAATCTACGCTGATTACTGCAGTCAGAATCCTGAGATTGACAAATACTACAACGACTATAAACGTCTGACCGGTCATTATGAACGTATTGCTACCAAACAGGAATTAATAGAAGCGGTTCTTAATTCCGATATTGTTTATTTAGGTGATTATCACGCATTAAAACAGTCTCAGCAAACACTCATTCGTATTCTTGAGGCACTTCCCAAGTATTCACGTCGGATTATTCTCGGCTTGGAGATGGTTCAATGTAAATCACAGGATATATTAGACCGCTATATGAATAACCGGATAGATGAAAAATCATTCCTGGAATCTATTAACTATGAAAAGACCTGGGGGTTTAATTGGAATAATTATAAGGCTATCATTGACTATGCCCGTGAACATAAAATCAAGGTCATTGCATTAAATTCAGAACCTATATCTTCAAGCAAAGGAGAGAAAATAACTTCCTTGTATCGCAGGGATGCCGCAGCAGCCAAAATAATCACAGAGACGCTATCGAAAAACCCCAAATGGCTTTTTATTGCCCTTTTCGGAGACCTGCATATCAGTGAAAAGCATTTACCTTCTCAGGTAGATAATATCCTCATTAAAAACAAATTACCTCTCCCTAAAAAACTTATTATCTGCCAGAATAGCGAACGTATATACTGGCAACTGGCTGAAACCGGTGAAGAGCAGACTATTGATGTCGTTAAGATTAAAGATAATGTCTATTGCGTAATGAATAGCACGCCTCTGACCGTTTTCCAATCCTGTCTCCAGTGGTATAATAGCGAAAAAGAATTGAAGACCTGCTTAATCCACCGGAACTGGTGCGATAAGGATATTTCCACTTCCTTCCTTGAAGAGGTGGTTCAACTGGTTAAGGTCATCTGTCATTTCCTGGATTTGGAAGTTCCTATGGTGACGGATTTGACCGTTTGCACAGCCCACGATTTTGAGTTGTTAAAGCATATCAAAAAAGAAACCCTATCGCCTCAAGAAGCCAAACGATTTGAGATAGACCTGTTAAAAACGGAAAGTTATTTTATCGAGAGAAATGATATAATCTGTCTGGCTAACTTCTCATTAAACCATGCGGCTGAACAATCCGCCCATTTTATTCATCATTATTACATCAAAGACAAATTAAAATCAATCACACGCTCCCCGATGTCCATCGGGGGACGCAATAAACAGGATGATTTTTATTATACGGTCTTACGAGAGGCATTAGGTTTCCTGGGCTCTAAGATTATAAATCATAAAAGAATGTGCTATAAAGAACTTGATTTTGAAGAGTTACTGACCCAACGTAAATGGCGCCGAAGCGCCATGGCGACACACCGTAAAATTACTCTTCCCAGACTCAAAGAATTAAAGGAGATTGCTGAATTTGTAGTGGAACACAAAAAACGGGAAAGGGATTATCTCAACAATAGTGTCTGGGAAGCATACAAAAAAATATCTTATCTCTCATTAGAAGAATTTATTGGAATCAGCCACGCATTGGGATATATACTGGGTGACAAAATTTATGAAGGTATCTTACAGGGGAAAATCAACCGCAGTGAAATAAGGGAACTATTCCTTAACCCGTTTGATGTCAAGGATGAACCATTGAACAAATATCTATATCTTATCAGAAGTGTCCAGGGCGTCAAAGAAACCTACTTGAGAAAAGCAGACCACCTCTAACAAAAAATCCAAATTACAAATCCCAAATTCCAAATATAGTAGTTATTAACCGAAAGTTCTTATTCTTCTTGCCTCGTTAGGTGTCCCCGGATTAATATTTTGTGAATAATTCTGGTTAAAGTAAAAAAGGCAGGAGTGGATGTTATTTCCATTTCCTGCCTTTTCGTTGTAAACTGAAACTCAACTTAACGCTGTTTTCAGTCCGGCAGTTCTGCTTTAGCAGATTACTGCTGACTATAGTTGGCTGTAACGACTAAAGTCTAACAGCCAGACTACAATTTAGCCCTGATTAATAGCGGTTTCCGCCGCGGTTACGGTCGCGATTGAATCCGCCGCCACCGCCCGGTCTGGGGCTTCTCGGTTCCATCGGCTTGGCTTCATTGACGATCAGGCTGCGCCCGTCAAGTTCCTTGCCATTGAGCAACTCAATTGCCTTTGCGGCTTCTTCGTCCGTGGCCATCTCTACAAAGCCAAAGCCCTTTGAGCGTCCGCTATCACGGTCTATTATGACCTTTACGGTTTCCACGGTTCCGGCTTGAGCAAATGTCTGCTTCAAGGTTTCCTCAGCGGTGTCATATGACAGCCCGCCCACATACAATTTCTTCCCCATAGTGTCCTTTCTTGTTACCCCTAAATAAGTTATTGTCGTCTCGTTTAGCGTTTTTTTCCCAATTATTCGGGATTCGGCTCGCGGGACGAATTTTTAGTTCAGCAGTTCTGCTTCAGCAGAATACTGCTGACTATAGATATTCGTAAGGGCTTAAGCCCAACGACTATCTATGAATAAGGCGGTTAGGGTATATCCGCTTCTAAAACTTTATAACTATATCTTATTTTGCAGATGATGTCAACATTTTTATTTATTTTATTTCTTGCGGGACAGAGAGCGTGTCCAGTCCGTCAAAGAAACCTACTTGAGAAAAGCAGACCACCTCTAACAAAAAATCCAAATTACAAATCCCAAATTCCAAATATAGTGGTTATTAACCGAAAGTTCTTATTCTTCTTCATTGTCCTACTTCGCCCTCCGAAGTTGCTGGATGGCTACGAAGGACGGGTCATTCCCGTCCCGCATCGTGGTGCAGGATAAATTCCAATCCCGAAAACCCCGTCAGTTTGGGACGAGGCAGGAATTCAGTATTAGGTTGCCTGTTCATCCGGTCAGGCGGGTCTGCTTACACAAATGTGTAAAAATCTAAAATAAAATGAACCATTTTGATTTCTATCCGTTTATATATGCAGAAAGGAGTTATATATGGAAAAGATAATTTGCTTGGCGAAAATGCTGTTGTGGGGAATAGTATTAATTATAATGGCCGGTTGCGGCAAATCCGAAAAAACCCAGGTCGAGAAAACAGTCGCTGTGCCTCCGCAGGATAATAAAACCCAAATAACACCGGCCGACCAGACCGTGACCCAGCCCCCGGCCAACGAGTCGGTTATATTAACAAAGGAACCCGAAACTGAAGAAATCCTGGATGTAGTTAATGAATTTGATACCAAGAGTTCTCTTTCAAGCGCCGGCGCTTATGATACCATAGGTATTAGTGGGGGGTTCGGTCGTAGTAGAAGAAGCGGTGGTAGAAGAGCGAAGTTTGGATCACTTCGTCTGGGCACAGCACACGGCGGGTCAAAGATAGTCAATAACGAAGCGTATGACGCCACGTTCTTTAAGAACTACGGCGTAAATCCGTTTGTGGATACCGAGGATGACCATTTTTCTACCTTTGCGACTGACGTGGATACGGCTTCATATACTGTGGCGCGTTCATATCTCAAAGACGGCAACCTGCCGGTCAATGACGCCATCCGCACCGAGGAATTCGTCAATTTCTTCGATTATAATTACCAGACGCCGGCTGATGACACCTTTGCCATATATGTAGATGCCGCACCGTCTAAATTCGGCAAGAATTGCTTTCTCCAGCGCATCGGGATTAAGGGCAGGGAAATAGCCGTTAAAGACCGCAAGGACGCTATCCTGACTTTTGTCATAGATTGCTCCGGCTCAATGGGTGACTATGACAACCGGCTTGAACTGGTCAAGAAGACTTTACGGCTTCTGGTTGACCAGTTGCGCGAGGGCGACCACATCGGCATCACCACTTACCAGACCAAAGGCAGTATTCTGATGAATCACAAGGGCATCTCAGAGAAGAAGGAAATCATGGACGCCATAGATGCGCTGCGGGCGGATGGTTCCACCAATGCCGATGAAGGCTTGCGCCTGGGCTATGAAATCGCGGATAAGGTATTCCAGCGCGGCTGTATCAATCGTCTGATTCTCTGCACAGACGGGGTGGCTAACGAAGGGATGACCAACGCCGATGATATTCTCAAGGAAGTAAAAAAATATGTTGACAAAGGCATCTGTCTTTCTGCCATCGGATTCGGAATGACCAACTACAATGATGTCCTGCTGGAAACACTGGGCGACAAAGGCAACGGGCATTACGCCTATGTGGATACGATTATGGAGGCAAAGCGGGTCTTCGTGGAAAATCTTACCGGCACATTGCAGGTGATTGCCCGGGATGTCAAGGTCCAGGTGGATTTCAACCCGAAGGTGGTGCGCAGTTACCGCTTATTGGGCTATGAAAATAGGGATGTAGCGGACAACAAATTCCGCGATGACAAGGAAAAAGGCGGCGCTATCGGCTCCGGTTTCTCGGTAACCGCCTTATACGAAATAAAACTCTGGGAAGACAAAGCCGGTAAGGTGGCGACTGTCTTTATCCGATCCAAGAATCCCGATAATGACGAGGTTAAGGAAATCTCAAAGGAAATAAATACCACTGAGGTGAAAAAGGCATTTACTGATGCGTCAGAGAGTTTCAAACTATCTGCCGCGGTTGCCCAGTTTGCCGAAATCCTGCGCCATAGTTACTGGGCAAAAGACGAGAAGATAGAAGACGTGATGGACCTGGCACAGTCTCTGGCGCCGGCGTATAAGAATGACATCAAGGTAATAGAGTTGATTGACCTAATCTCAAAGGCAAAGACGCTGACACCGCAACCACAAACTGAGCTAAAAGATGACAAGAATGATAAATGAGATTGTGAATGGGGTATCTACTGAATGACTGAATACATTATTAAATAACATCAGAAACAGAAAAGAAATAATTCTCCAATTCGGGGGACAGCCCGCTGGGTAAACATACTGCAACTAATAGTTATAAAATCCTGCGACTTTGCGCCGGATAACCGGCAGTAACGGTGTAACTGTCGGTAAAACAGATTAATCGGGTTTATTTGATTTCTTTTCTTTGTTCAACTCAGCAAGTGCACTCTTGATTCTTTTCTGCAGGCCGAGGGTTTTATTGGGGAATTTTTCCCATAAGCCTTTTAATTTGGCAATTGCGCCGTCATAATCATCTTTTTCGCGTAATGGTGCGATTTCATCCAGCAGTTCTTTATATGCTTTATCATCGCTTTCCTTTTCCGCTGCAACGACTTTTGCCCTAAGGTCCTTTGCTTCAGGTTCCGCTTTGGAGATAAGAGCATTTATATCGCTGTGGTTAGTTATAAAATGTTCAAATTCCTTCAATAAATCCGGGTATTGGTCAGGGGAAGCAGACTCCTTTTTTTTGATTAACCCGGCTAACTTTTCTTTTCCTTCAGTTTCTTTTTCTATGATTTTCTTCAGGTTCTCGATGTTCATTTCTATTTTATTAAATCCGGGTAAATTGTATTCTTTGAATTCTTTGACATAAAGCTGGTATTTTTCTAACGTCTCGTTAAAGGACTGCTTTTGCTGCAATTCATTTATTTCATTAAGTAATTTCACTGCTTTTCCGCTTATTTCTTTTATTTTTGAAGCCTGAACGTTATTATAAATAACATAGATTACTGCCAAAAGGACGACTAGGGCACCGCCGCCAATGAATAAATACTTCTTATTTTTCAGGAGTTTAGAAAGCATCGTTGCTTTTTCCTCGCCGACTTCGCCGTCCCCGTTTTCCATATCTTCCGTTTCAACGGGTTTATTCCGCAATGGCAGCCCGGATGGTTTATTACAGGTCATTGCCGGCTTAGGCATACCCTTTTTTACCGGCGTCCGGGCCAATGGTTCGGACGACGGTTCTTCGATTATTTCCTCCTGCGCCGCCGGCACGATATTTATCATTCCGCATTTCTGGCATTTGAATTTGGCGCCCGGCTGTAATTTCGCTACATTATATTGGGCAAGACACGAACAACTGAAAACGACTTTCTCTTCTACTGGCATATATTTATCTCCTTTGAAACTTTGCTGATAGACTCCCTGCCCGCGGCAGGCAGGCATTCTAGAGTTTCAATACGATTGCTATAGAAAAAATCTTGTTTCTGTCAAGAAAAATTAGCCAAAGAATTGCACTCGCCTCGCTGTCCTTTCGGACAACCCGGATATGGTGGAGAAGCGTTTGTTGAGGGACACATTTCTTTTTACACCTAATTATCAACACGGAAAATCTGCAAAAATCCAAAATAAAGTGAACCGCTCCGCTTTTTTCTTCGTTTATATATAATAGACTATAAAGAAAGGAGGGTAAGATATGAGTTACATGTTAAAAATACATATGCCCCATAAAATTAGATTACAAAGGTTATTATTGATTTTGACAATAAGCTATGTTGTCTTTTTCTGCGGATGCGCGCAGACAATTAGCAACTCCGAACAAGAAAAAAATAATGATAATAATATTGAAAAACTAATAAAACAACTGGGGGCGGATGAATGGCAGCAGCGGGACTCCGCGCAGGAGCAATTAGCTGCATTAGGTGACCAAGCCTTCCCTTATTTGAAACAAGCCATAAACAATCCCGATTTGGAAATAGCTCACCGGGCAAGGGACATTATCACTGAATATAAAATAAAATCATTGCGGCTTATTGCGTCAACTGACAAAGATACTTATAATCCGGACGAAAATATTATCATAAATTGCGAACTGCTTAATCCTGGTAAAGAACAGGTTTTTCTCTTTAAGGAAAAGATTATGGTTAAAGGCCAGGGGGAATTCAGCGTTCTTTTTGAGGGTGTTGATATCAGTTACTATATCTATTATCCTGATAATACGATGTATGGAAGTGGCGGCTCAGGTGCCGGAGGCGGCCACCCGACTCCGGTAACCGAACCAATGTTTTTTATTTTGAATGCGGGTGAGAAAAAAAACATCTGGAAAACAATCATTGATTCACAAACTCTAAAAGAAGGAATGAAATATAGTCAATATCAAATAATGATATGCTTGAAGAGTAACACACTCCCGCCGGATAAAGTACTATTTGCCGATAAAAAAGCGGCAGCATTATGGAATGAAATTTTAACTTATTCTGCGGAGACTCAGATAAATGTTACAATATCGGATAACAAAATCCATATCAAAAAATAAAGTGAACCGCTCCGCCTTTTTCTTCGTTTATATATATAACAGTATTTATAAAAATGATTATGAAGCGATGTGGTCTTTTTCTACTAATCATTTCTTTATTAGTTTGGGAATCTGGCGTTTCAGTAGTTCTGGGAGACGATAAACCAATAACCACAACCAAGACAGAGGAAATTATCGTTACCGCCTCGCGCTCCGAGATGAAACCGTTTGAGACGGCTTATATTACCGACATTATCACTTCTGACCAGATTCAGAACCGGAGATTCAGCCGCAGCACCCCTGAGATATTCTCATCCGACCCATCGGTTACAGTCCAGAAGACTTCGCAGGGCCAGGGCTCACCGTTTATCCGCGGCTTTACCGGATTCCGCAACCTGCTCTTGATAGATGGCATCCGTTTGAACAACTCTGTATTCCGTGACGGGCCTAATGAATACTGGAATACGGTTGATGCATTCACTATCGGACGATTAGAGGTAGTCAAAGGGCCTGCCTCTGTCCTCTATGGCAGTGATGCGATTGGCGGAACGGTCAATGTCATAACTATTTCTCCGGAACAGGAAAAGGGATTTTCCGCTCGTGCCTCTGAACGTTATTCCACGGCTGATAATTCCAGTGTTGCCAGAACTGAAATAGACGGCGCATTAAACCCACACTTGAAAATTCTTCTCGGCGGCTCGGCAAAGGATTTTAATGAACTCAAAGGCGGTAGACATACCGGAGAGCAACCCAAGACCGGCTACGAAGAGATGGACTATGACCTCAAAACTGAATATCTTATCAATTCCAAAGACCGGTTAGTATTTGTCCATCAAAATGTAAACCAGCCCGATGTCTGGCGAACCCACGCCACTACCTTTGGTATCTCATGGCAGGGTACCGCGACCGGAACCGACAAGGCGCGCATTTATAATCACCAGCGCCAATTAACCTATCTGCAATATCAAAAAGATGGTGCCGGTTTCCTGGGCGATAAGGCAAAATTCTCGCTTTCATATCACAG